>JBEPXC010000111.1:0-11716 GCA_041642035.1 Sphingobacteriia bacterium | reverse complement strand
AATGAACATCCATTGCTCATAAGAAACACCTTCATAAACCAGCCCAATTATTCATCATTCGCTACAATTTTTATTCTTATTCGACTCTAAACCGCGCCGGTATGCGCGTCTCTGCTATTTCTTACAGCAGTATCAGAGACTTGCCGCAAAGCCCGTCTTTACAGGATGGCGCAGGAATTTTTGATTAATATCCCCTCCATATCAATTACGGATCAAATACGAATCAAATACGGACTATAAGCGTATTTGCACGCTTATGATACGCTTATGATACGCTTATGATACGCTTATGGTACGCTTATGGTTCTACATTAATGCTCCCATTGTCCTGACTATGGCCTGTTTTTACCGAGATACTTTCATGGCATGGGTCATTAAAAATCAAGCTTATATTCACATTCGGATCCTGGCGGAATAGGCTAAACTAATGAAAATGGGTGCCCGAATAACCCAAGGCTGATAAGTTACCAGGATCATTGGCATCACTGAGAATCATTGTTCTTATGTTGTAAAAAAAAACCGGAGACAGTCATAAAGACTATCTCCGGTATATAAGAAACACTTTTTACAGGCTTTGAATGGCCTGAAGAAATTGTCTGCTATTATTGTAATCCAAGCACCTCTTTGCCCTGGTTGAAAACGATATCAACAGGAATACCCGATGCATTGACTTTTTCGAGATCGCTGCTGAGCTGATCGGTCATCACACCATCAGCATCTATCCATGCTTTGGCAGCGGCATAATCTCCATCACCCTGTATTTGAATAATCTTAGCCAAAAGCGATTCAACAGCTCCCTTCATCTGTTCGAAGTTTACCTTATAGGTACCATCTTCCTGGTAGGTGAAGGCGTCATTATCGGCAAAATATTTCAGGGTAAGCATGTTTGCTCTTCCATGGGCACTGGAGGCACCAAAGCGTGTGGAGCGGAAAATCCCGGCAAAGAAAGTAACATAGTTGTCCATCACTTCACCACTGGTAATCTCACCCATTTCGTAAAGTTTGGTTACCAGGTACAATCCCATGATATCGGCTTTTGCTTCTTCTATGGAAGAATAGGTTTCGCGCAGTGCTTCACGGGCGGGGCCTTTGCCATTGATGGTGTTTTTAACGCCCATACCATGCGACACTTCATGAAAAGTAGTATTCTCAAAGAAGGCGTCAAAAACAATGTGCTTACGCTGGCTTTGGTCAATCAGGATATCGGTGATGGGCAGAAGAATTTTGTCGAATTTTGCCTTCATAGAATTCTTTAGCTGAAGTTTACGACTGCCTACACTGGTATGAATTTCGGGATCATTGGGCAAGTTGATGGCAATGGTTTTTGATCCGGCATTACAATCTCCGGCATAATACAATGCATAATAAACATTCATATCAGAATCAGTGCCAGGCGCTTCAGCCTTATACTCTTCTTCAACGGGCAGTCCAGCCTGAAGCTCGGGAAGCATAGCCGTAAATTTTTCGAGCTGTGCACTCCACTCCAGGTCCTTGACCAGTACAAAGGACTCGTGTGCAGCTTTATAGCCAAACAAGCGATCTTCATAGTTTTCTATGGGGCCCACCACGAAATCAATATTAGAGGTTTTCATGGCCATCCAGGCATAGTCGCTGGGTTGGTATTCATTTGACTGCAAGGCATCGGCACGTGCCAGCAAATAGTCTTTAAGACCCTGGTCTTCTGCCAGCTCAGCAGCCTCACGCATCAAGCGGGCAGCCTCATCGTGCTGTGCTTTATAGGCTTCAGAATAGGGAATAGCAAGCAGGTTTCCCTGATCATCTCTACGAATAAGAGTATAGAGGCTTGTTTTGGCAGGCTCTTCCCAGGCTTCAAATTCTTCCTTGGTCATATCCAGAGGGTAATAATTAGCCCCTTCGGGTTTTTCACCAAAACCCGGCACAAAAGGTTCGTTGCCTCTGAGGCGATCCCAGGGCCCGTAATGTATTTTGGCGTATTGCGCGGCATATTCATTTTCTATGGAATCAAATAATTGCTGCTTATCGCCATAGGCTTGCATCCAGAAAACCTCATTCATAAGGTCGGCAGCATCGATAAGAATGGAGATGATTTGTTTCTCATTCTCGCTCAACCATTCCAGATCGGTGGTCAGGGTAACTTCTTCAAACTGTGCTAATCGCTGTTTCATGTCTTCGGTTAAGGGGTCCGGTTGATCAGTGCAGGCCTGGCTCAACAATAGGAACATCATACCGGCAGCTACTATCAAATAGTTTTTCATACTAAAGGGTTTGGTTTGATAATTTGTTTGTACTCTTTGGTGAATTTTATCCTTTCTTTAGGATTATCAAAATTAGGTTTTTTTTGCGTTTCCTGGGCCATGTAATATGAATCTAATCTTATGGGATAAAAAGTGGAAGGAGGATGACCCCATAAACTTTTCGGTCGTGAGAGATAAAAGGAAGTTAGGGTTGGAAGCTCGAAGCTGGAAGCTGGAAGGAAACAACAATTTTGTCAAATCTTAAAAATATTTGGTTGGGATTCATTAATTTTGGCCACCAAATCGTAAAATATGACTTCACTAATCTTGATTCTTTTTTACCTGGCAACACCTGCACTGGTTATTTATCTTTGCCACCGCTTCGCTTTTTTCAATAAAATAGGTGCTGTAGTAATCACCTATATCCTGGGCCTTATACTGGGTAATTCCGGTTTATTACCCGACAACGTGTATGACTTACAGAATCTGTTGCTCACCATTACCATTCCGCTGGCCATTCCATTGATGCTCTTTTCAATGAACATAAGAAAATGGCTTGCCATAGCAGACAAGACCATGCTTTCAATGTTGTTTGCATTTGTAGCAGTAACTCTCACTGTTGTAGCAGGGTTCTTTCTACTCAAGAGTTACCGGCCCGATGACTTATGGCAGGTATCAGGATTATTGGTCGGGGTATACACCGGAGGAACACCCAATATGGCTTCCATTAAAATTGCTCTTGGAATAGACGAATCATTATATATTGCCACACATACCTACGACCTGGTGATTGGTGTTTTTTACCTGATGTTTATGCTTACCATCGGTAAAAGATTCTTTCTTATGTTTCTGCCGGACTTCCGCTTTCAACAGCACGATTTGGCAGGCAGGCAAGGGTTTGAAGGGATGGAGGTATGGGAGGGATTTTTCTCGCGTTCTTCCCTGATCTCTATGGGCAAGGCTATTCTGCTGGCAGCCCTTATATTTGCCATAGGAGGTAGTTTAACCCTTATTCTTCCTCAAAATGCACAAATGGCTGTTGTAATCTTAACCATAACCACGCTGGGTATTCTGGCATCTCTCGTACCCAGGATCAACCGCCTGCAGAAGACCTTCGAACTGGGTATGTATTTCATCCTGGTTTTCTCACTGGTAGTAGCCTCGATGGCAAACCTTACCCAGCTGGCCGATATAAGCATGGTGTTGCTGGGCTATATCATCTTTGTCATTTTTGGATCCTTGCTCATTCAGGCGGTGTTGTCTAAAATATTCAACATAGACAGCGACACCATGATGATTACTTCTACGGCTTTTATCTGCTCCCCTCCTTTTGTTCCGGTAGTGGCCTCAGCCATTAAGAATAAGGAAGTGATTATTTCAGGACTGACCGTTGGAATCATAGGATATGCCATTGGCAACTACCTGGGAATAACCCTTGCCTATTTGCTGAAATAAAACACCCGGGTCAACCCGTTGTTATACTATGTAGGTCAATCTGCTCCAATCGCATAAACGTGATTAGGTAAAATCGTAATTTATTACAACCCAAAAACCTCTTACTCATGCAATACAAAAGCTTTACGCCCGAAGAACTAACACCCCGCCAACGGCACCAATATCTGCTGGGGATGGTTAATCCCCGACCCATATGCTTTGCCAGCACCATCAACACTGAGGGTGTGCCCAATTTGGCTCCCTACAGCTTTTTTAACATCTTCAGCAGCACACCACCCCTTTTTATATTCTCTGTTAGCAACCGACGTGATGGCAGTCAAAAGGATACCCTCAGCAATGCAAAGGCCACAGGCGAAGTAGTGATAAACATGGTTAATTATTCCATTGCCCGACAGATGGCTATTTGTGGCGTTGAATATCAATCGGACATTAATGAGTTTGACAAGGGGGGATTTACCCCTTTGCCTTCGGTTATGGTAAAACCATTGAGGGTGAAGGAATCGTTGGTACAGTTTGAGTGTAAGGTGCTTGATATCAAAACGCTGGGCGATCATGCCGGGGCAGCCAATCTTATTACTGCAGAGGCCGTGCTAATCCATGTAGGGGAAGATATTTTCAGCGAGGATGATATTCCCGATCCTGCAAAGCTGGATATGGTGGGAAGATTGGGAAATGCCAATTATTGTCGTATCACAGCCGATAGTGTCTTTGAGATCCATCAGCCGCCCGCTAATATCGCGTTGGGATTCGATAAATTGTCCCTCTCCATAAGGTCGAGCAAGATACTTACCGGGCATAATCTTGCGTTATTAGCCGGGGTGATTTCACTTCCCGATAATGAACAATTGGAAAGTTTCAAGACTTTAATGAGTACACGACAGTTTTTCGACCAGCTTGCCGCAGATAAAACCACCCGAATGCTGCAAGTGCATCAGAAACTGAAAGAATATCTGGATACGAACCAAACAGAAAACGCATGGATGCTCATCATAACCGCTGGATTAATGGAATAAAAAAAACCAATAAACCTTCCTCATCAGCTTACAATACTTCTTTACGTTTACTCATTATAATGTTATTTTCCGTATTCCTGTTTTTGGGCTGTGATGATACGCAGGAGGAACTGCAGGAAAGAGACACACAAGGCATGGATTACCTTCATCGGTTCTTCGAGCAGGAAACCTCATGGGCTGAGGCAGTAGCCAATGACCAGCCGCCTACAGCACACCTGGCTCTGGATTCAATGCAAGCCGTAGTTGCCGAATTTCAGGATCTGCCGGATTTACCCTCGGGTTTACGCACAGAAGACAGCCTGTATTTCCACAAACTGTCTTCTATGTTTGCCTTATTGCATCAACTGTCAGATTCGGTTTATCCTGAACTTACCCAACGAGCCTTTTTACCTCGTGAGGAATATACGGTTGAGGAAAAGGAGATTATCATGCAGTCGCTCTATCAAAGCGATAGTCTGCTGCAGGAGAGACTCAGGGAGCTTCAACGTCATCGGGAACATTCTTCAATACTTCAAGAATAATCTGCCAGCTTTTTGCTACCGAAGGAATATTGAGTTTTTCATCGGGTGAATGAACCCCTCTCATGGTTGGCCCGAAGGAGATCATATCCATACCCGGGTATTTTTCTCCTATAAGCCCGCATTCCAGACCGGCATGAATAACCAGCACGTTAGGCTCTTTGCCAAACAAATCACGGTAGGAACTTTTCATGATAAACAAAAGCTCAGATTTCATATTGGGGGTCCAGCCGGGATAACCATCGCCTTGCTTCACTTTGGCACCTGCCAGCTGAAATACGCTGCTTACCATATCTGCTGCATCCCTTTTGAGTGAATTCATTGAGCTACGCTGACTTGTAGCAATAAGGATGTCTTTGGGAGTCATTTTGACAGAAGCCAGATTGGTAGAAGTCTCTACCAATCCCTCAATATGGGGAGACATCCCCATCACCCCGTGTGGGCAGGCATACAGAGCTCCCAGCAGGCGTGCCTGTGTAGAATAGTCGATCAGGCAATCGGGCATTACGGTATCATGCAGAATGATTTTCAGCTCAGGTTCACGGGTCTTTTGTTCCTCTGTGATATCGAGAATCATTTCATGAATTTTCTCCTCGAAATCCTTTTTGAATTTTCGGGGAATGGTAAATATGGCAAAGGCTTCACGTGCAATAGCGTTTCTCAGGTTTCCCCCATTGATTTGTGCCAGCCGCAATTCAAACATGCGTTCTCCATTCCACAATAAACGGGCAAGAATCTTATTGGCATTGCCTCTGCCCTTATTGATATCATCGCCCGAATGTCCTCCTTTAAGACCACTCACAGTAAGACGGAAGGTAATATGATCGGTTTCATTATTCACCCGATCGTATTGAAAAGTCGCCATGGTATCCAAGCCTCCGGCACAACCAATACAGAGCTCTGTATCATCTTCCGAATCCAGGTTCAGCAACATTCGCCCGGCCAGAAAGTCGGGTTCAAGGTTTGCTGCACCCGTCAGACCGGTTTCTTCGTCTACGGTAAAGAGACATTCCAGGGGGCCATGTTGCAGCTTATCGCTTTCAAGTATAGCCAGCATATAGGCTACCCCGATTCCATTATCGGCACCCAGGGTAGTTCCCTGTGCTTTAACCCAATCGCCATCTATGAGAGGCCGGATAGGATCTTTATCAAAATCATGCTCTACATCAGCATTCTTCTCGCACACCATATCAACATGCCCTTGTAAAACAAGAATCTTCTTCTTCTCAAATCCTTTGACAGCAGGTTTTCTGATCACGATATTCCCTATTGCATCCTGTCGGTAATCGAGCTTATTCTTTTTGGCAAACTTCACCAGCCATTCTCTAATCTGTACTTCTTTACGGCTGGGACGCGGTATTTCACAAATTTCTTCAAACAGGTTCCACACTGATTTTGGTTCCAGATGACCTAATACTTTTCCCATAGTTGATCTATTTTAGCATTAACAGTTTTATCCAACTGTAAATTTAGAACAATTATTCCATCACACAAAAACCTGTGAAAGATATTAGCCCGGCAGAAGCACAAATAATTTTTACTTTTGTCCTCTCATTTAACCCCTGTCATGATGCAAAAAAGTAAAATGAAAGTATTGGTTATCCGTTTCAGCTCTATCGGCGATATCATATTATGCTCTCCCGTGCTGCGGTGTTTGAAAAAAATAAAGGACATACAAGTAGAAACACACCTGCTTACCAAAAAAAACTTTCTTTCCTTCACGTCCAATTACCCATATGTTGACCAAGTTATCACCTTGGAAAACAGCCTGGGCGAGGTTATAAATGAGCTCAAAAAGAAGGACTATGATTTCATCGTGGATTTACACAACAATCCACGTTCCTTGCGGGTAAAGTCGGCCCTGGGTAAGCCCTCCAAAGCTTTCGATAAGCTTAACATCCAAAAATGGTTGCTCACTACCTTTAAAATAAACCGTATGCCTAACGTGCATATTGTTGATCGTTTGATGGAAGCAGCAAAGCCTCTGGGTGCCCAATACGATGGTCAGGGGCTGGATTATTTCATTCCGTCAAAAGACCAGGTTGAGCTCAGGAATCTCCCTGCTATGTTTCAGAAAGGGTATACCGGATTTGTTATTGGAGGTACTTATGCCACCAAACGTCTGCCTGCAGCAAAAATCCTTGAGATCTGTGATCAGCTTGAATCGCCCGTCATACTGCTGGGAGGCCCTGAAGATAAGGAAACGGGCGAATGGATTGCATCGCAGGGAGGTGAAAAAGTATTTAATGCCTGTGGTAGATTCTCCCTAAATGCTTCGGCATCGTTGGTGGAGCAGGCAAGCGTGGTGATAAGTCACGATACCGGCTTGATGCATGTGGCCGCGGCATTCAGCAAGCCTCTTGCATCCATTTGGGGCAATACCGTACCCGGGCTGGGCATGTACCCCCTTTTCCCTGACGATTACAAGGCTGAAAACAGCCGGATATTTGAGATCAAAGATCTGTATTGCCGTCCCTGCAGTAAAATAGGGTACAACAAATGCCCTAAAAAGCACTTTCGGTGCATGAATGAAATATCGGCGCAGGAAGTGGCAGCCTGGGTAAATGCCCGTCTTCAATAAGGATTACTTATAAAGATTTGCTATTTAAGAAATGGATTATTCTCCTTCTCACGTCCAATGGTAGTAGTTGGACCATGGCCACTAAACACCTGCACTTCCTCCGGTAAAATAAGAAGCTTTGTTTTAATCGAATCTATCAGGGTATCGTAATCTCCTGTAGGCAAATCGGTACGTCCAATGCTGCCATGAAAAATAACATCACCCACCCATATTTTCTTCTGCTGCTGGTGATAGAGGCAAATGCTGCCGTCCGCATGTCCGGGGGTTACAAGAACAGTGAGATTTTGATTCCCGAAGGAAAGGTTTTGTCCATCGCTAAGGTATTCATCGGGCATTACAGGGGTGTCTACTTCAAAGCCAAATGTCCGGCCATAGTCGGCGGCACTTTCTAAAAACGCCAGCCCTTTGTCGTGCAAAAGGGGTTTGAGGCCCCAGGTTTCATACACAAAATTATTGCCCAGAATGTGATCTATATGACAATGTGAGTTGATCAACAACACAGGTTTCAATTGTTTTTCAGTAATGAAATCTTCCAGGAGCTGCTTTTCGTCATCCGAATAACAAGCAGCATCTATAATGGCACATTCTCCTGTTTCATCATAAAGAATATAGGTGTTTACCTGAAAGGGATTAAAGGCAAATTTTTTTATTTGTAGCATTATTAACTAT
The DNA here is from genome assembly GCA_041642035.1 of Sphingobacteriia bacterium. Taxonomy (GTDB): domain Bacteria; phylum Bacteroidota; class Bacteroidia; order Bacteroidales; family UBA7960; genus SKVR01. Next base: position 3,264 of record JBEPXC010000111.1, on the reverse strand, counting down.
CGTTTAGTGTTCAGATTTTATTTAAGGAGCAAACCTACAAAAAACTTTTCAATGGGAATATCGGGTAAAAGCAACGCTTATCGATTCCCTAAATGAGGGAAAGATAAACCTTTAGCCGAGTAATCGAACATTAAATTTAACCATGAATGCCAGGAAAAGGTTTGTTTTGCCAGAAAAAAAAGAGAATAATCGTTCACACTCTCCTGACAGGTAGTTCATACATTCTCTCTACCCATCCCATATTTATCACAGACACATCAACAGCTTTTCATTATCTTTACAAGTTCGTCATGAGAATATGATATTCCCGCAAATTAAAATAACAGCCATGTCATCATTGAAAGAAACCATCAGGAATTTATCCAGCCAGTATTTTGAGGAGATACAATCCATTCGCAGGCATCTGCATCAGCATCCCGAGCTGTCGCTTGAGGAGTATAAAACAGCAGATTTTATCATGCAACAGCTTGCTGGTTTGGGCATTGAATACCAGAGCGGTATTGCTACCACAGGTATCATGGCCATTATCAGGGGTAAAAAGTCTGGCGATAAGGTATTTGCCCTGCGGGCTGATATGGATGCCCTGCCCATTGATGAGGAGAGTAAGGTGAGCTATAAATCGGTAAACACAGGCATCATGCATGCCTGCGGGCACGACGTGCACATGGCCAGTCTTTTGGGCACAGCAAAAATTCTGCAAAACACCCGGGCACACTGGGGCGGGACTGTAAAAATCATTTTCCAGCCCTCCGAGGAGAGCTTACCCGGGGGGGCCAGTCTTATGATACAGGAGGGTGTGCTGGAAAATCCGGATCCCTCCGGCATTTTCGGGCAGCATGTTGCCCCACAGATTGAAGCCGGAAAGGTAGGCATCAGAAATGGCATGTACATGGCCTCTGCCGACGAAATCTATCTGAGCGTAAAAGGAAAAGGCGGGCATGCCGCCATGCCCCATCTCACCATTGATCCGGTTCTTATGGCCTCTCATATCGTGGTGGCTTTGCAACAACTGGTGAGCCGCAACAATACCCCTTGGATTCCCTCGGTACTGTCGTTTGGACGTATTATGGGAGAAGGACGAACCAATGTCATCCCCGATGAAGTGAAGCTGGAAGGCACTTTCAGGACCTTCAACGAGACCTGGCGTGCTCAGGCGCATGAAAAGATTACGCAAATAGCTAAAGGAGTGGCAAACAGCATGGGAGGCACATGTGATGTAAACATCATGAAGGGTTATCCTTTTCTTGTCAACAACGAACAACTGAGCAATACCTTTAGGACCCATGCCACCGAATACCTGGGCAAGGAAAACATCGTTGAGCTGGAACTTTCCATGACTGCCGAAGATTTTGCCTGGTACTCACAGCAGATACCTGCCTGTTTTTATCGCCTGGGCATACGAAACGAAAGCAAGGGAATAACCTCAAACATTCATACCCCTACCTTCGATATAGACGAGAAAGCGTTAGAGACAGGCATGGGACTAATGGCATGGTTGGCCATACAAGAGCTTATTTCCGAATAACATACTCATCAACCACATTGCCATCAATATCGATGGCCTGCAAGGTCATTTTAGCGTCATTAATATCGACCATCCAAACATGATGCAAACGGGCTGTGAAACCACCCTGCAGGTACCAACGCGAGGGATAGGGTTCTCTGAGAGGAGCTCCCAAACCACCTTCACCAATATAAACGATCCCGTCATTATCTAACTCTCCATTGAGAATAGGTAGGGTACGTTTAAGGGTATGCCCATCCGATTCTATAACCAGGTCAACTTTATTCTGCTCAAACAAAGGCACCCAATGTTCTCTTACACGGGCAAATTTATAATCTTCCGGATCTTTATGAGCAGGGAAGGCGGGCTTGTGGTAGTTTACCAACAACCAACGCGATTGTTCTCGTGCCTGAGGCAGCTGGTTTTTCAACCATTGGTACTGATGGCCGGTAAGGGCGATCTCTGTGTTTAGCGTAAAAAGGCTTATGCTATCGGTCAGCCTAGTGGTATAATAATAACTGAAAGCGATATAATCATTAAGTTCTTCACCCAGATAAAAATTCTCAAAGAATCCAAGAGAAGTATCATGATTGCCCATAGAGATGATCAGGGGAAGAATTCTGCCTGACGATGTGGTGGCCAGTTGCAGGTCTTCGAAGTACCAGTATAAATGCCGCCAATCGGCAGTGGTACCGTAATCGGCGCCATGCACGAAGGCCATGATATCGGGGTTTTGTTCTACGAGCTTACCAATGAGGGTTTTTAATTTTTGCCTTTCCAGATGAGGAGTGCGGCCAGCATAGCGGGGCGCCTCGCCACCCAGTCTCGAATCGCCTCCCGTGAGGAGTTTAAGCTGGTCGGCATTTGGGGGCGCAGAGATGAAATGATATTCGGGAGATTTGCGTCCCTGGCTTACCACAACAAAGTAATAGGTAGTGCCGGGTTTAAGCCTATGCAGTTCGGCATGATGATAATACCCCTGGGGCACTCCCTCTTCATAATCCATGCGTTTCATGGTGACCTTGCCACTGCGCGAAGATTCAGATGAAAAAGCATAGGCATCAACATCCCCCTTGTGGCTCAGGGTATCAAAAAAAACAATGTTGTCATCACTTTCATATAGCGTGGCCCATGATATAATGGCATGCTCCATAGGGTTCTCTGTCCAGATTACACGGGCATGAACAGGAGTTTGATTACCTGCAACCTCTTCAGGATTCTGATTTGCATATACCCCGCTATGGATAAATAGCAGTAGGGTTAAAAGAAGTTTATAGTTGGTCATATCCTTACAATTGTTTGTGAAACATCACTAAATTAATGTTGTTCGTTTGAATTAATGTTTAGGATCCCATGAAGATTATTTCAGTTACCCAAAACACTTACAAAACTTAATGATCAATTCTTCCGTTGGTAAAAGTATACCCTTGGAATTACCTGATCGCGTGCTTCGCTAATGGTATAATACCCCGAGCGATCCTCAGGAAAAGCGATGGCTTCACCTTGGGGCTCCGGGGTATAAGGCGGGCGTACAGGTGGTCTCATTAATGCCTCAGCTATTGATTCTCCCTGCTGTCGCGACCATAAAAATACTTTTTCATAATTCTTTATGATGATTTCTGTTCCATCGGCAGAAATATCGCCGGCGGTTACATAAGGGAAGGGCAAAGTGCCATATTTTTCAGCTACCAGTGTATCGGTTGTACTGTGGGGGTAAGGCAGTCGGTAAACCGTAACGGGATATTCTCTTTTGGTAACGA
>JBEPXC010000110.1:0-11824 GCA_041642035.1 Sphingobacteriia bacterium | reverse complement strand
AGGGTATTAAATGAACCTGCCGAGCTTATCACCTCAGCATAGGCATCTTCCTGGAGTTTGGTGGTCTCAACGCTTATGGTAGCACCAAAAGAAGCGGCACCCTGGGTACTTGTACCCACACCCCGCTGTATCTGGATGTTATCAGTCGATGATGCCAGGTCGGGCATATTGACCCACCACACACCGTGTGATTCAGCATCATTAACAGGAATACCATTGATGGTAACATTAATACGCGAATTATCACTTCCCCGGATATTCATCCAGGTATAACCAATGCCTGCGCCGGCATCAGAGCTGGTGGTAAGACTGGGTGTAAGGGAGAGCAGGTAAGGGATATCCTGCCCCAGGTTATTGGAGCGGATAAAATCACGTGATACCTCGCTCTTTGTGGCTGGGGTTCGTTCATCAGCTCTGGTGGCCTTAACGATAACCTCCTGAGACAGTATCGCTGATCGCTCCAGGCTAACCTCGATTTGGGTATCGTCTGGAACCTCAACCCAAAGGTGTTGATCATCATAACCTATATAGGAGACGACAAGAGGATACGTTCCGGCTGTCAATCCTTCAAGGTTAAAATCACCCTGGGAATCTGTATGGACTCCTTTATAGGTGTCATCAATAACTACATTGGCACCGGGTAGTGGTGTGCCGTTGGTAGCATCTTTCACATTTCCCTTAATGGAAAACTGTGAGAATGCAGGCATAGCAAGAAATACCATGACCAGCATTGTGGGAAACATTTTCATTTTTTTGATTATTACTTTGGGTTAAACTTCAGGAGGCTAACAGGGGAAACTGCCTCCTTTTAAAGCCTGTCCCTTTCCCTTCGCCGGCATTACCCGGATCAGGTTCAATGGGTTTGATCTCAGCCCGTTTATTTAGGGCACCCCTATTTGTGACTTGCACTGCAAAGGTAGATACTTTTTGTTACTTACAAAAAACATTTTTGAAGCAAATCTTCCATGGGCGATTTTCTGCTGTTAATTGGTTATTTTTGTTAATTACTTATTTGCTAGAATATAACCTGTAATTCGTATTTCCTATGCCAGAAAAACTAAACATCGTCATCATCAATGGCCCTAATCTTAACCTATTGGGCATGAGAGAAAAGTCTATTTATGGCAACGCCTTTTTTGAAGATTATTTTGCCAAACTGCAAGAGAATTATCCCAATATAAACTTTGAGTATTTCCAAAGTAATGTAGAAGGAGAGTTAATTAATAAGCTGCATGAAAAGGGGTTTTCAGCAGATGGCATCATCTTGAATGCCGGAGGATATACCCATACCTCCGTTGCTTTAGCCGATGCCATAATGGCCATAAACGCTCCCGTTGTAGAGGTTCATGTGTCCAATGTATTTGCCCGTGAAGAAATCCGCCACACATCCATGATAGCAGCAGCGTGCGCAGGAGGCATCAGTGGTTTTGGAATGGAAAGCTATAGACTTGCCGTAGAAAGTTTTGTAAATAAAATCCTCTAGCACCATCATTCTTTTTAGAGCACCCCGAAGCTTTTTTCATCGAGCTCTGAAAATTTCTTTTTCCCTCTCAAAAAGTATTCTGCAACGATACTTCTGTTATATACTTGCGATACAGGGCGGTAGGGGATACTTTTACCCTGCTGACGCTTTCTACGCATAAGAGACAATACAGAGAAAAAAGCTTTATAAACAGCAAGACTATCCTTATAGTTTCCACTGAAAAGAAACTTTGTCATAGCCAATTGATCAAGTACTATTCTTTTCATGAACATTCGATAAAATTTTCCCGCGGGAAGATTTTTTGCCAACAACAGCTGGTTGTTTCTGAAATTCAGGAAGGTTTTTCTGGGATTGTTTTTAGGAAGTGTTCCCCCACCCACATGATATACCTTTGAATGGGTACAACAGATAATTTTCTTCCCCATTCTTTTCAGGCGCCAGCACAAATCTATTTCTTCCATATGGGCAAAAAAGCTCTCATCGAGCATTCCCACCTGCTTGAAATCAGCTGCCCTGACAAATAAGCAAGCACCCGTTGCCCAAAATATTTCCTGGTTATCGTCATACTGGCCAAGGTCTTTTTCCAAATGATCGAATATACGACCCCTGCAAAAGGGATATCCGTAATGATCGATAAATCCACCGGCAGCACCTGCATATTCAAAATCACCCTGTTGGTGATAGGCCATAATCTTAGGCTGACAGGCGGCTATGGTACTATCCGAATCCATTAATCCAATAACCGGCTCAATCCAGTTGCTTTTCACTTCAATATCAGAATTGAGTAACACATAATATTGGGCATCAATTTGAGCAAGAGCACGGTTGTAACCCCCGGTATAACCATAATTGCATTTCAGATCAATAAAGTGAAGGTTGGGATAATTTGAGGCAAGAAAATCAGCGGAACCATCAACGGAGCCATTGTCGGCAATAAATACTTCAGCATAATCAGGACAATACTGAGTCACTGAGGGGAGGAATTTTTCGAGATATGTTTTTCCATTCCAGTTAAGAATAACAATTGCTACTTTGGGCATACCATAAAGAGATTCAAAAAAGAGAAAGATGAATTTAAAATTGGCTATTCACTGTTGTATTACCAATGCTAAACAGTCTATTTAGCTCTGAAAGCAACACATCAAAGGTACGGAAATAATAAAAACATTTCCTGTGTAATGAAAGATGGAATAGAAATGCTGTTTACCAAAAGGTTACAGAGCAGGCAATTTTTTTTTGCCAGAATGCATTTTTTTGTTGCGTAAAAAGCATTTTTTTGTACTTTTGCCCCCGGAGAGATGGCAGAGTGGTCGATTGCGGCGGTCTTGAAAACCGTTGAGGGTAATACCTCCGGGGGTTCGAATCCCTCTCTCTCCGCCTCAAAATAAAAAAAGCCTCGTTTTCACGGGGCTTTTTTGTTTTACCATGATTCCAGTAGTATTATGATTTCAACGTACAGCAACCGAATCCCAGATTGTTTAGCTCACCAAAGCCTGCATTATAACCGATTTCAAGTAACTCTACAGGAGCTTTTACCTCAAAATTGAACATGTATCCTTTCACAGATTTTTGATGAGGCGTATCCGTGCGTACTTTAATAATCTTTGTTTTGTGTTTTCCAAGCAGTTTAAATTGCAGATCATTTAAATCGGCCAGCCCATTGCCCGGATTTGAAGAACTATACTTCACCATGGTAGCATATTTAAACATAAGACTCTTAAAAAAGACTTTGTCAAAATCCTTCTGGTCGGGGGATAAAAAGGTATCGGTATTTTGCCCGGGTTGGGCTATCAACATGGGTGACAGGCAAGAAAGAACAACCTTTTTGCCTGCAGTAAAATTAGGCGTTGGAAGCCGCTCGATCTTTTCTATCTTAATAGCTGTCTTAGAGCGTGAATCGCCAATTTTAAATTCCTGATCTTTAAATACAGAAAGAACAAAAGGCTCAATCTCTTCAGGGGCATAAAACGAAAGAATAATTCGGGCTTTATTATCATCAACGATGATCTTGTCATTTTGCATCTTATGGGGCCCAAGCATTACATCAGAGAAGGTATATAATTTGTATTCGCCAAGGTGGTTTAAAAATTTCTTCTCTGCAAGCCAGTTAATAAATTCATTGCTTTGAAAGTGCAACATTTTATGGATCCAGGTTGAAAACTCACTCTGATAATTTACAGGCATTGAGAAAGGAGTCTCTCCCAATAAAATACAATCAATTTGAAAGCGCATGACAAAAAATGAAAAGTATTTAAAATTAACGACTTAAAAAGAACAATACATGAAATGATCTATAAAATTAGTGAATTTCATAACAAAACCATAGTTTAATTGAATAAAAAAGCCATTTGATCTAAAAGATTCAAATGGCTTTTTTAGAGGTACTATTTACTAGAGATTATCTAACGATGTCCTGGAAATCGGCACTCTGGAAATAATCAATAAATTCACGATCAACCTGTGCTTCTTCCTTAAGTTCAGGATTCATCTCAACAGCTTCTCTGAGGTTTTCAAAAACCATACTGTCGTTATCTCTGCGTGCACCAATAACTGCTTTAAGATAAGCAACTTTTGCAGTTTCCTCGGCACATTCAAGATTGGTCATAGCAGCAGCTTCGTTGCCAGCCAACAGATGAGCAAGGGCTACATTGTGCGTGCAGGTACGTCCGGCAAATGAACTGAGAGCGGCCTGATAGTCACCTTTAACAATCATAAGAGCACCAACATTATAGTTAACACGTACGCCTTGTCCTTGTGCAGCTTCGAAATATGACTGTGCATTTTCATAATCTTCCTGATGCGCAGCAACAACACCCAGGTTATTTAATACAGCACCATTATTAGGAGCAAGTTGATTTGCTTTTTCCAAATCACTGGCAGCTTCTTCAACATCGCCATTCTGGATATGAACATAAGCAGCATTGTTAAAACCTCTGTAATCCTGTGGGAAGAGTTGCTGTGCTGAATTGTAGATAGAAAGTTTTGTTGCATTGTCGTCGGTAAGAGTGGCCGCATAGAGCAATTCTTTAACGTCAAGTTCGGATGGGTTTGAAGTAGAAAGGTTCGCGATTTCTTCATCTGTTTTCTTAGGTTCAAAAGCAGTAACGACGATTTCGCCACGACGAAGTTCTTCAAGCAGATCTTCTATTTCAGCATAAATAACGGTCATATCTTTAATTCTTCTTTCTCTTTCAGCGGGAGAAAGTTGTGAATTGATAATATTGCTGATGGCTTGCTTATCCTGGATATCGGAAGCATTGAGCAGTTTCATGAACCCTTCAAAATCTTCACCTTTTGCAGCCATTTCAATTTCCGGTTTCTCCAGAACGGTATCCAGCTCTCTGTTGAGTTTGGTGAAAAGAGTATTTACATACCCCTGGGTAGCTTCTGCACGATTTTCAGAAAGCCTTTCGTTTAAGGCCACTTCCCCTTCGGGAGAAGCCCATGCATTCACTTCAATAGATTTAATTTTCCACTGTCTCTTGAGGAACTCTGTCATTTCGTCCAATTCGTCCTGGGCTTCCTGACGACGGTTAAGAGGAAGTCTCCAGTTGATGTTAGACTTCATGTAGTCAAAATAAATGTTGGCATCAACAGAAACCGTAGTTTCTTTTTCGTATCCATGCTCAGCGAGTGTAACATCATAGTTATGCTCAATCTTTTGTGAGGTATTGATTACACCATCGGCAACTTTTGTTTCGGGAAGGTTGACTACATCATCTTCTTTTCCTTCACGATAAACACGTGCCTTGATGAACAATTCTGAAGCTTCCATGCCTTCTTCAAAGTTGGCCACATCAGAAACAGAGAAATTGGTAGCAGATCCCCGATTGATAACGGTACCTTCACCGGTTGTTTTTTCGCCTCTCAAATAAACAGTGCTTAATTCCTGCTCACCACCTTCATATCGAAGTACTGGGATAATCTCAACTTTTGCGCGTGGGTGGAAATACTTTTCGCTTACACGACCGCTTACATTTACGGCAACTTCACCGCCATGATTTTCCAAAGGGTTGGTTTCAGGTGTATAGCTAACGCCATCGCCATAGTCCTTGATCATCTTGTTTAATCCACAACTGCCTAATAAGATTGCCGTAATAAATAATACAGCCAAAAGTTTTACGTTCTTCATAGTTTTTCAATTATATTAAATTAATCTCCGTTGATTGAGTTTTTAGTTTATCGATATACAAACTGTTTAATCATCTAAAAAGTACTACAAATATATGAAAAATTTATTTCATACATACTATCTTTACGTGCTTTCCTCTATAGAGTTTCATCTTTTTGGGTCTCACTAAGCTCAAAAAGAGTTTCAGCAATCATGATTTGCCGAATCTATTTCCGATTTAAATAGAAATGTCACCTGATAAGCAGTAGTTTATTTTTTTTGCTGTGCGGTACCATTTTTTCCTGCTTTTGTCCGCTTCTGTATAAAGGATAAAATTAACAAGATTATTTTTTTAGGCCTGACGAACCATTTTAATCGTTAAACAAGGAACAATATCCTTTTGTTCTCATTTGCGAGATAAACGCTGCGACAAAACAAGCTTATCAAATAAAAATATTTCAAATTCACTTTGCCAGTAATAAAAATTGTTTTAAATTTGCACTCCTTTTTGGCAGGGCCCGTTCGTCTAGCGGTTAGGACGCCAGGTTTTCATCCTGGTAGCAGGGGTTCGATTCCCCTACGGGCTACATAACATTCAAAATAAAGATTAACACAAGAAAAAAAAATTACTATGGCCAACCATAAATCAGCAATAAAGAGGATCAGGTCAAACAATACAAAAAGACTTCGCAACCGCTACTATGCCAAAACTACCCGCAATGCAGTAAGAAGACTTAGAACCTTGCAAGACAAAAATGAAGCCCAGGAAAAACTTCCTCAGGTAATTTCTTTACTTGATAAACTGGCCAAGAAGTCGGTGATTCATAAAAATAAGGCTTCCAACCTTAAATCAAAATTGACCCGCATGGTCAATCAACTATAAAATTCTTTTGCTGGTTTTGCTGAAACACTTCAGCAGCATTGAGAATATGATGGCCCGTTCGTCTAGCGGTTAGGACGCCAGGTTTTCATCCTGGTAGCAGGGGTTCGATTCCCCTACGGGCTACATTAAAAGGCTTTTGATATAAATAGCCTTTTTTTTATGCCCGGTTTTCTGTAAATTCGCCCAAACCTTATATTTTATGAGCGAACAACCCGATTCCGATATCAAAGGCAGGCCCTCAGGAATCAAATCCTGGGCCTTTGACGACCGCCCCCGGGAAAAACTCCTGGCCAAAACCCCCGCCGCCCTTAGCGATGTTGAACTCCTTGCCATACTCATTGGCACAGGCATTCGCGACCTCTCTGCAGTAGATCTGGCCCGAAACATTTATCTTTCGGTAAATAAAAACATCAACGACCTCTCCAGGCTTAGCCTCAAGGACATGATGAAATTTAAAGGCATCGGTGAAGCCAAAGCAATAAATATTGCCGCTGCCCTGGAATTGGGGCGCAGAAGAAGACTGCAGGATGGCATGAGCAAAAAGAAAATTCTTTCCAGCCGCGATGCCTTTGAAATTATGCATCCCCTGCTTAGCGATAACAACTACGAAGAATTCTGGATTATGACCATAAACAGGGGGAATATGATCAAACGCACCCATAAGATTAGCGAAGGAAGTCTTGCAGGAACTGTTGCCGACCCCAAGAAAATTTTCAAAATTGCTCTTGAAGATAATGCATCCTCAGTGATTCTTTGTCACAATCATCCCAGCGGAAATACTACGCCCAGCAAAAAAGATCATGAAATTACCCAGAAGTGTAAAAGTGTAGGGGTCTTTCTTGACCTTCCTGTATTGGACCATATTATAATTGCTCAGGATAATTATTTTAGTTTTGCTGATGAAGGAGCCCTTTAACCCTTTATGTATTTTAAGTTTTAGCTGTCTGCCCTATGATTTTACTCTTTACCCCTAAAATAAACAATCGCATCCAATATGTTGCCAAAGCCCTATTAAGGGATATCTGCGGCTTTGACTATAAAGTGACCCTCTCCAGTGAAGAATACCTCAATTTTAAAGGAGCCAAAATCAATTATTCCGACAGAGAATTACCTGGCACCGCGGTAAATGTTTTCAATTCAGGCTTCCTGATGCAAAAAGGAGTGAAAGAATTTGTGCCATCGATAGAGGTAAAAGAGAACCTCCCTTATCTTTTCCCTCGGCAAGATTATAACACAAGCTACGATTTCGATTTTGATCTTTTCTCTGCATGCTTTTACATGCTTAGTCGATATGAAGAATATCTTCCCTTTCTTGAAGATCGTCACCGACGCTTTGAAGCCGACCAGAGTCTTGCCTACCAGAAGGGCTTTATTGACATCCCTATTGTTGACATATATGCCTATCAGCTGAAGGCGAAAATTATAGAATTATTTCCCTTTGTGGATTCTACAGACAGAACATTCCGTTTTATCCCTACCTATGATATTGATGTAGCCTATGCCTATAAAGGCAAAGGATTATCCAGAAACAGCCTGCTTATCGCCCGGGATTTTTTAACCTTTCAGTTCAGCAAACTGATTGACCGACTGGAAGTCATTTTCAATAAAAGAAAAGATCCTTTCGATACTTATGGTTTTCAATTGAAGCTACAAAAAACGTATAAGCTTCAACCGGTTTATTTCTTTCTCAGCGGCCAGTTTGGCCCCAAAGACAGAAATATTTCCATTCATTCAAGGGCATTTAATACCCTGGTAAAAACCATTGGCGATTATGCACAGGCGGGCATTCATCCCTCCTATGCCTCCAACGAAAACGAAAAGGCCCTCAAGGAGGAGCTTCAGTTTTTATCGGGAGTATTAAACAGAACCATCGAAAACAGCCGACAACATTTTCTCAAATTTAAACTGCCCAAAACTTACCAGGATCTCATTAAGCTGAATATCAAAAATGATTTCTCCATGGGTTATGCTTCGCATACGGGTTTCAGAGCGGGAACATGCTCACCGTTTAATTTCTATGACCTGACCCTCGAATCGGAAACCCGTCTGAAGATATACCCTCTGGTCATCATGGATGGCACCCTGCGGGACTATATGAAACTAAAGCCCGCGGATGCTCTTGCAAAGGTAAAAAAGCTCGTCGACACAGTAAAAGCCGTTAACGGAACCTTTATTTCCCTTTGGCATAATGATGCTTTATCCGATACCGATGAGTGGGCTGGATGGCGGGAGATGTATGTGGAAATGATTAAATACATAATAAAATCAAAGAGCGATAATAATTAATAATGGGCACTCTCACAGCAAAAGATTTTATGATACAATATGTAGAACACGATAAAATAGATTTTGACAAATGGGATCAGTGTATCGATGATTCCATTAATGGCTTGATTTATCCTTATTCATTTTATCTCAATCAGGTATCACCCCGTTGGAGTGCTTTGGTTATGGACGATTACAAGGCCGTTATGCCTCTGACTTCCAAAAGCAAATATGGTTTCCACTATATCATGCAACCCCCATTTGTACAACAACTGGGGGTTTTTGCTCAATCACCTGTCAGTGAAGTACTGTTGAAGTCTTTTATCAATCAGATTCCCAAAAAATACAACTATATCATTTACAACCTCAATACCTTTAATCCTGTCAGCATAGCTGGTCTGAAAAGTTTAAGAAAAAGCAAAACTTACGAGTTGGACCTTATTACCTCCTACGAATATTTACAAAACAACTATTCCAGCCAGATAAAACGAAATATTAAAAAGGCACAAAAGAACAAAGTTTTTATCACCAAGCATGCAGATCCCATGCCCATAATAGAAGCTTTTCGTCAAAACAGGGGTAAAAGCATATCACAACTGGGCCAACAGCAGTACGATACCCTCAAGCATTTGATATATTCGGGTATATACAGAGGCAACACAGAAATTTACAGTGCCTATACGGCCCACAATACTTTCTGTGCAGGTATTGTTTTCTTAACCACCCATAAAAAATCGATCCTCATTTTTTCAGGAAGCACGCCTGAGGCCCGCGAAAATGGAGCTATGAGTGCTATAATAGACCATTATATTAAAGAGCATGCCGGGCTCAACCTGACCCTGGATTTTGATGGTTCTAATCAAATTAATCTTGCCCGGTTTTATGCTGGGTTTGGTTCAAAAGAATGTGTATTTTTACAGATAGAAATCAATCATTTACCAATCATCTTAAAACCTTTAGCCAAACTCTATTCTTTCATCAAAAAATACAGGGGCACAATTTCTTTATCAAAAAAACAACGAGCATGATACATGTATTGGGAAATCAAAATTCACTTATCAATCAATATATTGCCGAAGTCAGGGATGTTGAAATACAAAAAGACAGCCTGCGCTTCAGAAAGAACATGGAAAGACTGGGTGAAATTTTTGCCTATGAGATCAGTAAACACCTGGAGTGGATAGACAAAGAGGTTGTCACTCCCCTGGGAGATGCGCAGTGCAAAGTTTTAAAACAACAACCTGTAGTAGGCACCATATTGCGTGCAGGATTGCCTATGCATCAGGGTATTCTCAACTTTTTCGACCGGGCAGAGAATGCCTTTATTTCTGCTTACCGCAAACCGCATAAAAACGGAAGTTTCACCATCCAGGTTGAATATGCTTCCTGTCCGACACTCGAAGACAAAGTACTCATTCTGTCTGATCCGATGCTTGCCACCGGAGGCTCGATGGTACTTACCTATAAAGAACTCATGGCAAAAGGAAACCCTTCCCACATCCATATTGCGGCCGTCCTTGCCAGCTCTGAAGGAGTGGAATATATTAAAAAAAATCTGCCCACAAAAAATTACACCCTTTGGCTAGGAGCTATTGACGCCGAACTCACAGCCAAGGCTTATATTGTGCCCGGTCTGGGTGATGCCGGCGATCTGGCCTACGGAGATAAACTATAAATAACCTCCCCTCAAAGCCAGCATATTTTTTATCCCCAATACTCAAAACCATGAAACAAAAGGTTGTTGCCTTCGAGAACTTTAAAATTTCTCTCAACTCGGTTCGCAGTCATAAGCTTCGAACTTTGCTTACGGTATTGATCATTGCTTTTGGCATCATGGCCGTGGTAGGAATTCTTACCTCTATAGATTCTATTAAGGCCTCCATTACCTCGAGCTTTTCACGCCTGGGAGCCAATAGTTTTTCCATCCGCAATCGCCAAATGCGTGTAATGGGTGGGGGAAGAAGCGAGAGTTTCAGAAATATCAGTTTTGAAGAAGCCATGCGATTTAAAAACAACTTCAACTTTCCGGCCTCCGTTTCCATTCAGGTAGGCATTACCGGAACAGCCACCTTACGCTATCAATCGCAGGAAACCAATCCCAACATCCGTGTCACGGGTACTGACGACAATTTTCTTGTCACCTCAGGAGCAGAACTGGAGCAGGGAAGAAATTTCTCCCCCCACGAACTGGAAACCGGGGCCAATGTAGTGATTATTGGCTCGCGCATTAGGGCCACCCTTTTTGAAAACCATGAAAACCCCCTGGATAAGGCTATCACCATAAGCAACAAAAGATACCAGGTGATAGGGGTTTTAAAGGAAAGAGGATCAGGCTTCGGCTTTAGTGATGACCTAAGTTGTATCATTCCGGTGGTATCGGCAAGACAAAATTACTCACGTCCCAATATGAATTATACCATCAATGTGAGCACCAATAATATTGCCGATTTGGACACCGCCATCGGTGAAGCTACAGGTCTTTTCAGAATAGTAAGGGGAGTGCGCAGGGGTGAAAAGGATAATTTTGATATCAGTAAAAGCGACAACATAGCACAAATGCTTATCGAAAACCTGGGCCTGGTTACCCGGGCGGCTACTATTATAGGAATCATTACTCTGCTGGGGGCAGCCATAGGTCTTATGAACATCATGCTGGTATCGGTAACCGAGCGCACACGCGAGATCGGCATCCGTAAAGCTTTGGGGGCGACACGCAAAACCATAAAACAGCAATTTCTGGCCGAGGCCGTAGTAATCTGTCAAATGGGAGGAATTGTAGGGATTATTTTTGGCATGCTCGCCGGCAACCTGATTTCCCTGTTGATTGGTAATCCTTTCATTGTGCCTTGGGTATGGATCATCTCAGGGGTATTACTTTGTCTGTTTGTAGGACTTATAGCCGGATATTATCCTGCTGCCAAGGCATCCAGGCTCGATCCCATTGAATCGCTCAGATACGAATAAAGGCTTTTTTTCTGCTAATTAATGCTTTCATCTTCTCTAAAAGTATTTTTTTTATTATATATTATATTTTTTACTACTTTTGTCTTTAATAGGATATCAAAAGCGTACATAGAATCAA
>JBEPXC010000109.1:0-11879 GCA_041642035.1 Sphingobacteriia bacterium | reverse complement strand
GCACCAACGGTATGCGCAACGGTGTTTAAAGACAATATAGCCGATAAAGGTTTATCAATATTCGCTTTCAATGCCAACATATTCTTTGCTCCCCTGCTTCCTTCTTCTTCCTTTACTTTTAAAAAAGAAACCGGAGTAGAAAGCAGCACAGCTTCCATAATTGAACAGAGAAAGGATATTACTAAGGCAAGTGATAAGTAAAATAATAAAAGACCCATTGTTTTTTTCTTACAAAATTAGAGCAAAAATAGAATATAAAGACTAGAATAAATAAAATTCGTTAATTATGTGTAGTAATGTAAAAACCCAAATTGTTATACCCTAGAAGTTTTCCTTACAACCGCACGGAAAACGGGTTTTATGCGGCTTCCAAAGAGCAAGGCTGAAGCGATGCAAACCAATGAAAAGGCAAAAACCGTATAGGGTACACCAATGTATTCAGAAACAAAACCAGCAGCAAGACTACCTAAAGGAGTTATGCCCATAAATGAAAGACTATAAAGGGCTACTACCCGACCTCTTTTGTCTTCGTCGGCAATGGTTTGGATAATAGCGTTGGTGCTGTTAAAATGCACTATCATACCAAAGCCAGTGGCAGCCATTATAATAAACGAAAGCACTTTGTAGGGAGACAGTGCAAATATCCCCAACCCAACAGCAAAGATTAGTGCCGTATGAAATATTGACAAAGGAATAGTATGTACATGCTTGCGCGAGGCAAGATAAAAAGCCCCTATCAAGGCACCAAATCCCAGAAAGCCCGTCAAAATGCCCAACAATTCAGATCCACCCTGCAGAACATCTGCTGCAAATACAGGGAGCAAGGCCTGAAATGGGAGACCAAAAAAACTGCTCAGGGCTACCAGGGTAAGCAGATGGCGTAAGGGCTTGTCGTGAAGGGCATAGGAAATTCCATCTTTCAGCTCCCGCAAAATAGAGGCCTTGTTTAGACGTGTCTTCTGGGCATCAATCTTCATGATAAGCAAACTACCCAATACAGCCAAAAAACTAACCCCATTAATGAAGAAACACCATCCTTCACCTACCCAGGCGATCAATAAACCACCAATGGGAGGTCCTATAAAGCGGGCCAGGTTGTAAAGGCTTGAATTCAATGCAATGGCATTTCCCAGGTCTTCCTTTTGTGTTATCATATCAGGAACAAAAGAATTTCTGAAAGGGGTGTCAAAAGCCAGAATGATGCCGTTTACAGCTGCCAGGAAGATAATGGCAGGTATGGTTACTACATCGGTAAGCACCAGAAAGGCAAGAATAAAAGCCACCACCATGGCAGCTCCCTGCGATATCACCAGTACTTTGCGTCGGTTAAAACGATCGGCCAGCACTCCGGCAAAAGGCATAATGAATAAGGAGGGGATTTGCTGCGCAAAAGCAACCGTACCCAGTAATAAGGCAGAACCCGTCAGACGGTACAGCAACCATCCCATAGCAATGTTCTGCACCCATACACCGATCAGTGAAATACTCTGCCCATAATAATACAGGCGATAATTGGGGTATTTAAACGCTCTAAAAATAGTTCCTAACGTACCCCGGGGGATACTTATGCCTCTGAAAATTATCAAACCAAAATAATTTTTTTTAAGGGACAAACGTACGGATTTTTTCCCAAATCTGCATATAACAGGTGCTCGGGAAAGACTGAACCGGACACTATTTTGGGATGATTACAGATGAAAGTAAAACAGTATTATAGCCAAACGATTTGATGATAGGTAAATCCTGAAAATTCAGTGTCCGGATCATAGACAATCAACGCTTACTCATAAATAACCAAAAGATATCCTTCGATGTACCACAAAATCCTCCGGACTAATATCTGAGAAATGCCCTTGCCAGTAAAAACGTTCACTTCCGTACATCACAATTTCAAAGGCGGACAGATTTTAAGTACAAAAAAGGGCCAGGCCGGAAGACCACCTTTATATAAATCTGATATACTGATTACTACAAACCCTGGCACATAAATAGCTATCATAAGATCAAAACATAATAATTTAGCTAACAGAAAAAATAATCATAAATCCCTTTGTCTCATGAAAACAAAACTTATTACCCTCGCAACCTTATTCATTCTTACCCTAAGCTCAGCTTCCGCAG
This sequence comes from Sphingobacteriia bacterium, assembly GCA_041642035.1. GTDB lineage: Bacteria > Bacteroidota > Bacteroidia > Bacteroidales > UBA7960 > SKVR01. Next base: position 9,758 of record JBEPXC010000109.1, on the reverse strand, counting down.
AAAAATTAAGTATACTAAAAATCTCTGATCAAATGGGACGTACCATAAGCATCTGCATAAAGAATGAACAAATAAGTGAAACCTTCGAGTTTGATACTAAAGTAGTATTCAATCAAATCAAAAGGAATCATCAAACTGAAACCCTCGACATTACCCCATTCATCAAACCGGAAAAAGAAGTGGAAGAAGACCTGCCGGTTTACAATGGTAAATAATTCATCCAAAGCTCACTAACGTTCTTCATAGTTTTTGTTTTTGTTTTTGTTTTAAACCCGGGTTTTCACAAACCCGGGTTTTTTCTTTATATCACCACCCCAAAAACTAAGCAAATAAATCAGCAGCAATGCCATCTGCCATAAATTTACCTCTGGTGGTAACGACCAAATGGGTAGCAGACTCTTCAAGTAGTTCATGGGATATGTGCTTTACTGCCGATTTCATCATTGCCCTGTAGTAGGTTTCTCCGAATTTTTCTATTACTGTCTGCTTCCTAATACCCCACATTGTACGCAGTGCGGTCATCACATACTCGTTATACTGTTGGTCGGGGGTTAAGACTTCCTGTTGAAAAGGGATTTCTCCCTTCAACAATTCATCAATATATTTGCCTGTGTTGGCCACATTCCATCGACGCATCCCGGGAAGAAAACTGTGAGCCGAAGGACCTAGTCCGAGATAGGACTTACCCGACCAATAGGCCAGGTTGTGACGCGAAAAAAAGCCAGGCTTCCCGAAATTGGAAATCTCATAATGTTGAAATCCGTGTTCCTGGGTTATTTGGCAAAGCAATTCAAACTGGTGCGCTGACTGATCCTCATCGACCGGTGCAGCCTTGCCCTGTCGGATAAATACATCGAGAGCTGTTTTCTTTTCAACCGTGAGGCTGTAAGCTGATATATGAGGGATATCCATAGAAATCAGCTGTAAAATATTTTCCTTCCATTGATGATCACTCATGCCGGGAGTGCCATAAATAAGATCGGCCGTTATATTTCCAAAACCTGACTGCAGTGCATCATCAAGCACCTTCAAGGCCTGTCCTGCGGTATGAGAGCGGTTCATATAGCGCAGATCGGCTTCGTGGAAACTCTGGATGCCGATACTGAGCCTGTTTACCGACAATTGTCGGATGGCCTCTAATTTGTCCTTATCCAGATCATCAGGATTGGCTTCAAGAGTAATTTCTGCATTGTCAGCTATATTAAAATGCTGCTGTAATGCACCAAATATTGCCTGGAGTTCGCTTAGCTCAAGCAAAGAAGGCGTACCTCCACCTAAATATACAGTATCAATTAATGAAGGTTTCTCCCCCTGCGCCGAAAAGAAGTCTTTTTGCAAGGCAATTTCTTTTACCACTGCCTGCACAAAATCCTTTTTTCGTTTTTGCGATACAGAAAAATGAAAATTACAATAATGGCATGCCTGCCGGCAAAATGGGATATGAATATATATTCCTGACACTTTTCGAATAATTAAAGGTTACTAGTATGGAGCGAATCCTGATGTTACAACCCTTCTTTCCAAGACTCAGCCCTACAATAAAAAACGGCCTCAGATTTATTAAAACCAATGTTGTTTTTGTACTGCATTGATTCGTATTCCCAACATAAAGATACCGCTATTATTTGTTACTTGTTGAAATTCCTCCCTACGCATCAGATAACGGAAATCAAGCCACATTCCCTCATGCCATTGCCATGAAATATCTCCTTGAAATAGTAAGCTTTCTCTCAGCTCACCCTGCAAAATGGTATGCCCATAGTCACCAGCTCTTGTGGTATAGTCCAGAAAGATGTTTCCCCCCATATTGATTCCGGCAGAATCCATCCCCTGACGTGCTGAGATAAGAGAAGCTATCAGCAGCCAATCGTGGTGAGGTTGGTATTTCAGACCAAATAAAATCTCCTTAAAATTGGCTCCCAGGGGATGAGCCAACGCTTGTCCGTAATGGGTATAGCTGGCTGCAGGAGCCATACCGGCACCTGAAGTATCATAGTGGGTATAGGTAAAAGGTCGAACCCAGTTCCTTTCCACAAACATATCCAGGTTGTCAATACCGAACACATCAATATAATCAATACCAATCTGGGTGGCGAATTTATTTCGAAAAGAGGCATAGTCATTGTATTTTCGTTCCCGACGAATACCCAGGTATACCAGTGAGCTGTCGATATCGTTGCGGATATCAGACAACAGAAAATCATCAATATACACCTGCCCATGAACAGCAATGCTTTTGCCGGCTATCCACCGAAATGTCATTCCCAGCGACACTTTGTCTGTATCGCCCGTATGATGCTCCACGGCACGATAAAAGATTACCGGGTTGAGATAATGCAAATCAAAATATCGCTTAGAAATGGTATCGCTTCTTCCAAAAACCACACTCTCAAATAAGGCCAGCTGAAAGGTATTGGAAACATTAAATGAAAGGGTGTGTGCAACCATATATTTGGGGTCGTACATGCGACCACCATAGGTGCGGTGAGGATAATCTACCAGGCGTGCAAAAATATTCTGATAATGAAAGCGCCACAGTTTGGTGTTAATTTTTAAAAAAAGATAGTTGTTGGCATAATCTGAAAGCAATAGTGAGCGCTGTCCGTATCCAACCGCATTTTTATCCTGCCCAAACTGCAGTCCGATGTTTTTTGTAGCCTGAAATGTAATGTATCCTCGGGCAGTAAAATAATCATATCCTTTTACACCAAATGGAATGTTCCACCCTTCACCGGGAACAGCCCCTTTTTGTTGCTGTATTTTATTGTTCACATACCATGGAAACCGTGCCTGGTTATCTGCCACATAGCTATAAAACCCAACCTTCTTGTTGATCATACCCCTGACTTCGACCCCACGGGTGTTTTGGTAGAGCCATAAATCCTGTTCGTTTTCTCTTCCCACATCAAAATGGATTACCGGATTCACCGAAAGGAAAAGATCCTCATCGTGATAAAGGTAAAAATGGTGCGGGTTTCGGTAAAAATGCCGCTTTACTGGTCGTTCAGATGTATCCTGCGTACTTATATCCCATTCGCTGTTGGCTTGTCGTATGGAAGCAATCAATTGCCTGTCGGTATAACTAAGATTCCTCACCGTAGAATCCGTGGATATCAGGAAATCTATCATGGCCCTACGCTCAAGAGGTTTCAGAATATAATGGAAGCTTTGGGCAGACTTTCCCGACTTGATTTCCAGGCGTTGAATAAACTGATGATGGTAATGATTAATGGGAACAAAGACGGACTGTGCAGCTATAGAGTTACTCCAAAGGAGCAGGCAAAATAAAGGCAGAAAGAATATCGTTTTTTGCATAAACGTTTTTAAATAAAATGCTCCCCAATGGGATTTGGAGAGGAGAGAATGCAAAAATAGGCAAATATGGGATTAATAAGTGTACAATTTAGGTTTAAGTTGAATCAAACTGTCAGGCATCCCCCTCTAAAGATAGGTTTTGTTTGCCAAAAATCCGGGTAGTTCATGGCAACTTTAAGCAAAGGTTTTTTTAATATCTCATTAAGGCATTATCTTTTCAATAAGGTTCTGATAATGACCATCACTTAAAAACATAAAACCGGGCAATTCTTTCTCTGTTTACGGTGAAAGAACTACCCGGTTCCGATAATCAGTAATCATAAGAGCAATAGGTTCATCCCATAAACTTTACGCCAAGACCTTTTGCGACTTCCTCGCCCAGCATTTTGCTGGTCTTATAGAAATGACTCAGCTGCCGTTGAATGATGACATCCGCTTTGGGACCTTTGATACCTTTCATATGGTCAATAAAATTGTTGATGGTATTTTGCTGCTCCTGAGGGGTCATAACCTTTTCAAAAAGATTGCCAGGTTGAGTGTAATGGTCGTCGTCGTTTTCGTTGCGATCGAACCAGTCTGCAGTGGTTGACTCCATGGTAAGAGGTGGTTCGCGATAACCTTTATCAACACCAATATCGTCATGGCTGTTAGGGAAATAGTTGGGATGGCTACCTCCATTATCATCTACCCTCATAGCTCCATCGCGTTGATAATTGTGCATGGGGCATCTGGGCCGGTTGACAGGGATTTGCTCGTAATTGGGCCCCAATCGGTGGCGATGAGCATCAGGATAAGACAATAGTCTTCCCTGCAACATCTTGTCAAAGGAAAAACCGATTCCATCTACCACATGTGCGGGGGCAAAAGCAGCCTGCTCCACGTCGCGGAAATAGTTTTCAGGGATTTTATTCAACTCAAGGATACCCACATCAATAAGAGGGAAATCGGCATGTGGCCATATTTTAGTAAGGTCAAAAGGGTTCCATTTAAATGATTTTGCCTGCTCTTCGGTCATCACCTGTATCCTGAAGTTCCATTGAGGAAAATCACCCTTTTCAATGGCTTCAACCAAATCGCGCTGAGCCCAATCGGGATCAGCAGCTTTCATATGGTCGGCTTCCGGGCCTGTAAAATTCTTTACGCCTTGTTTTGTTTTGATGTGAAATTTAACCCAAACACGTTTGCCTTCATCATTATACATAGAGAAGGTATGACTGCCGAATCCATGCATATTGCGATAACTCATGGGCGTACCCCTGTCGCTAAAAAGAATCATCACCTGGTGCATACTCTCGGGATTGAGGCTGAGGAAATCCCAGAACATGTTAGCATCCTTAAGATTGGTCTGTGGATTGCGCTTTTGGGTATGAATAAAGTCTCCAAACTTTTTAGGGTCCTTGATGAAAAATACCGGGGTATTGTTGCCAACCAAATCCCAGTTGCCCTCCTGGGTATAGAATTTCATAGCGAATCCTCTTGGATCGCGTTCGGTATCGGCGCTTCCTTTTTCGCCTCCTACAGTAGAAAAGCGAACAAACACTTCGCATTCGTTACCAATTTTGCTGAACAAATTGGCACGTGTATAAGGGGTAATGTCGTGGGTAACTCTAAAGGTTCCAAAGGCACCGGTTCCCTTGGCATGAACAACCCGCTCTGGAATTCTTTCGCGATTGAAGTGTGCCATTTTTTCATGCAACACATAATCCTGAAGCAATACCGGGCCCCTTGGACCCACGGTCATGCTGTCTTCGTTGTTGGCATAGGGGATCCCCGAAGCCGTTGTCAATTTCTTCTTTTTTTCTTCCATAACTGCAAAATTTTAAATGGTTTGGGTTATATGGGACAATGCGATGCATAAAATAACTCAAATGCATCTGTTCAATAGAATATTGAGAGCTGAAAGCATTTATAGCTGCTACACTTTTATTTCCATAGCATCACCGCATACAAATGAGGAGGAGGTAAATTTTATGCGGGTCTGAAGAGCGAAACGTACAGATTTAACTACCAGAAGAGAATCGCCCGATGATCTGAAGCTTTATTTCTTCAATATGAAAATCAGGAATTTCCTTTTTCTTAAAGTAATCTTCAATTATTTTATCTAGTTCTTGATCAAAATAATCTTCTATATTTTCAGAGTCAGCACAATATAGATGATGATGTTTCTCAAGTATGGCATCATAACGCATAATATCCTTGTCGGTTTTTACTCTTCTAAGAAGCTCTATCCCCACAAACGACTCAAGTATTTTATAAACGGTACCTGTAGCGATATTGGGATTATTACGGCGTACTACTTCTATAATCCTTTCAGCCGTGGGATGTCCACCCAACTGATATACTGCATTAAGAACGGCAATTCTTTGGGGAGTAACTTTAAGTCCTTTTTCATTAAGGCGCGCGATCAGGAGCTGATGATCCATAGAAACGTATATCAGTTGAGAAACGTTCTCAACAAGGAATTATCAAATATAAGATAATAAAACAAGACCGCCACCTTTTTTCATGTTAATTTTTTCGCTTTCAGGATGTATTTTTACGCATTCAGCGAGTTTAATTTTAAATTGAGTCCCTATCTATGGTACTTTTACATTGTAAAAAACATAAAATCGATAATCCCCATGAAAACAATTGCAACAACTCTACTCCTGTTAATGGTTTTACCGCTAATGGCAAAATCAGACATTACGCAAACCATTCGAGGTCGTGTTATAGAACGGCAAACCCTGCAACCTATGCCCGGTGCCAATGTAATCCTTGCCGACAGCGATCCCTTGGTAGGCACCTCCACTGATGCTGAAGGATATTTTGAGCTTAGGTCTGTACCGGTAGGCCGTGTTGATTTGCGTATTACCTATGTAGGATACAAGCCGCTATACCTTGCCAACATCAACCATGTATCAGGTAAAGAAACCGTTATCAATGCCAGCATGGAAGAATACGTAGTAACGGGTGAAGAGATCGTAGTAAATGCCAGTGCCAACAAAGCACAGGCGATAAACCCACTTACAGGGATTAGTGCCCGTGGATTTACCGTTGAAGAAACTGAACGATTTGCCGGCTCACGAAACGATGTGGCCCGCATGGCATCCAACTATGCAGGGGTAAGTATTAACAGCGATGACCGAAACGATATCGTGGTACGTGGTAATAGTCCGATGGGCCTTTTGTGGCGTCTGGAAGGTATAGATATTCCCAGTCCCAATCACTGGGCTGCCTTTGGCTCTACCGGCGGGCCGGTGAGCATGCTCAACAACGGCCTGCTGACCAATTCGGATTTTCTATCAGGTGCCTTTCCGGCCGAATATGGTAACGCCACGGCAAGTGTATTCGACTTGCGCATGCGCAATGGTAATGAGGTTAGGCACGAGCAGATGGCCCAGATTGGCTTTAATGGCTTTGAACTGGGTGCCGAAGGTCCAATGCTAAAAGCCCACAAAGGCTCCTATCTGATTAATTTCCGTTACTCTACCATGGAAGTATTTGATATGGTCGGAATGAATTTTGGCACAACAGGTATTCCAAAGTATAACGACATCTCCTTTAAATTTAACCTCCCCCAAACCCGCTATGGTAGTTTCTCGCTATTCGGACTTGGGGGTCGCAGCAAGATCGAATTTCTCGACAGTAACCGCAAGGAAGAGGAACTGGATTTTTATGCCGGCGATGGGTTCGATCTTACCAATGGTGCAGATATGGGTGTGGTAGGATTAAACCACATTGTAAGCCTAAACGCCAATACCTACCTACGCAGCACCTTAGCCCTGAGCCATCGTAACATGCGCACCCAGATAGACAGCCTCATTCCAGTGCCGAGAGATCTTTTCAGGATATACGGAGGGGACCTAAGAGAAAACAAATTAGCAGGAGCCTTTTCCATCAACAGCCGAATCAACAATCGTAACAGCCTTAAAGCAGGGGCCAATATAAGCATGAGAAACCTTAACCTGGCAGATAGCGTTTACAACTATACTTATCAACAAATTGTAAATATAAGAGATACAGAAGGCTCTGGCTGGCTGCTTCAGCCCTATGCCCACTGGCAGCATCGCCTTAACAACAACCTTACCTTAAATACGGGCCTACACTATCAGCACTTTTTACTCAATAATACCAATTCTCTCGAACCCCGCCTCAGCATCAGATATGATTTTCTTCCAAACCATGCGCTGAGCCTTGGTGCGGGAAGGCACAGCCAATTGCTTGCCGAGACAGTGTATTTCAGCGAAGTGTTTGATGGCACATCCTATACTACTCCCAACAGAGATGCCGAAATGATCAAGAGCAACCATTATGTAATGGGATACGATTACAGCTTTAACCAACATACACGAATTAAAATAGAGACCTATTACCAGAAGCTATTTAATGTTCCTGTTAACGCGGGGAAACCTGATAGTTACTCTATGCTTAATGAAGGAGCCAATTTTGGTGTGTTCAACCCCGATTATATTTCCAACAGTGGAATAGGTGAAAATATAGGCCTTGAACTCACAGTGGAAAGATTCTTTCACAAGGGTTTATACTATCTGTTTACAGCTTCCGTTTTCGATTCCAAATACAAAGGATCGGATGGTGTTTGGCGTAATACGGCATTTAACAACAATTACATAACCAACCTGCTGGCTGGGTATGAAATAATCGTAGGCAATTCAGCGAAAAGAAAAAACGTGATAGACATCAACATAAAAAACACCTATGCAGGCGGTCAACGTTATGTACCCTTTACCACCGTATGGGATGAACAGAATCAGCTTTACGCACGACAATGGCTGCACAATCAAGCCTTTGAAAGCCGTCACCAAAATTATTTCCGCACCGATTTTAGTATAGGCTTTAAAATGAATACAGGCAAGATAACCCAGGAATGGATGCTAGAAATCACCAACCTGTTTAACCACCAAAACGTTCATTCCATGGGCTTCGACAAGCAAACCGGAGAAGAGAAGATCGTGCCGCAGTTAGGCATGATGGTCATACCCCAATGGAGAATCCGTTTTTAAATGCCAGATCTGCTGGTAAACAATCAACACTTGCAGATAAATAAACCAACGCATTTCTGTTTTTCAGTAATCATAAACCAAACACACCTTCATGAAGATAACCATCATTAATGGATCTATGCCCTCAACAACAACGGATATTTCCGATTATTGTAATAACCTGGTGGATACTTCAGCAGCAGGATATGATTTTATTCACTTTGAATTGGCTGGGAAAAATATTGTCCAATGCAAGGGTTGCTGGGGTTGCTGGTGGAAAACACCTGGCCAATGTGTTATAAAGGACGATGCGGAAACTATCCTGCGGACAGTCATAAACTCAGATATGGTGATATTCGCCTCGCCCATTACAGCAGGATTTACCAGCTCGCTGCTCAAAAAGCTCCAGGACAGGCTAATTGTGCTAATTCATCCCTATATCGAACCTATAAAGGGAGAATGCCATCACCGCAAGCGTTATGACAGCTATCCTGATTTTGCTCTACTGCTTCAAAAAGAAGCAGATACCGACGAAGAAGACATTGAAATCAATACAGATATTTACAAACGGTTGGCGTTAAACTTCCACTGCAAACTAAGGCATGTATGGTTTACCAACAAACATAAAACGGGGGAAATACTTCATGAACTTAGCCATTTTTAACGGATCGCCACGCAGACATAAAAGCAATTCCAGAATCCTGATGGAGCATTTTCTTTCGGGATACCGAAGCAATAAACCAGAGGGTAACGTGCAAATGGCCTATCTTGCCGAAGGCAAGCCGTGGCAAGAATACCTGGAGATCTTTTGGCAAGCCAGCCATGTGATTATTATTTTTCCCTTGTATACCGATTGTATGCCGGGTATTGTAAAGGAATTTATCGAATATCTGCCCAAAAACACTCAGTCCAGGCAAAAAAGTCTGGGGTTTATTGTACAATCGGGATTTCCAGAATCCATCCACTCGATATACGTAGAAAAATACCTGCATAAACTCACCTTCAGGCTGGGATACACTTATACAGGTACCGTTATCAAGGGTGGTGTAGAGGGCATACAGGTAATGCCTTCCTCAATGACCAAAAAGCTGTATGCCAACTTCAATAAGCTCGGAAAGCATTATGCCACAACGGGTGAATTCAACCCCCGGATCGTAAAAACACTCAAAGGCAGGCTGCGCATGTCGAAGATAAAATTCTTGGGTTTCTCTTTGCTGACTAAAACACCATTGATGAATTTGTATTGGGATAACAACCTGAAAAAGAACGGCGCCTGGAAAAACCGATTTGACAAACCTTTCAAGACAACCGAAAACTGACCCTTAAATAAAATCATCATTTTATTATGGCTACCTTATAGCTAAGAAATGGTTTAATCAGGAAATAATTGTAAATTTCAAGCATGGTTAAACACCTGCGGATTTCTTCTCTTTTCTGAAATAGATTGTCAAATAGTAAATA
>JBEPXC010000108.1:0-11937 GCA_041642035.1 Sphingobacteriia bacterium | reverse complement strand
TCTTAAGTTGCATGTGCCTGATGCACAATACCTGGGGATAGTTTTTTCCAATTTCTCCATAGCCGAAAAAGAGAAGTTTTATATCTACGATGAATCGGGTCAACATTACCTGGGGGCTTTTACCAGTGACAACAATACGGATAGGGGCATTTTCTCCAGCCATATTTTGCCTACAAGCACCCTCATTCTTGAATACCACACCCCACCACAGGGCAGTGCTCCAAATTTTGTTATTGATGAAATGATTTACATCTGGTCGGATTATGTGGTGCAGAAGGATGATGCCGATGCCGGTCTGTGCAATGTAAACGTCAATTGTGATGAAGGATTTATATGGCAAAAACAAAAACGGGGCGTAGCACGCATTCTTCTCCGATCGGGCACCAGCTGGTATAATTGCACGGGTACTCTGGTTAACAACACCCTGCAGGACCAAACGGCCTATTTTCTCACTGCTGATCATTGCGGTGTAAGTGCCAGTACAGAAGACCTGGCTGTATGGCAGTTTTATTTCAACTATGAATATACATCCTGTATTAACAGTGGCACCGCATCACTCAACAGAATGATTGAAGGGGCCGAACTGGTGGCAAAGGCACCCATACAATCCGGAACAGATTTTAAGTTGCTATTGCTCAATGATTCACCACCCCTATCATGGAATCCCTATTATAACGGATGGTCACGTTCATTGACCAGTCCACAATGGGGTGTAACCATACATCATCCCGGGGGTGATGCCAAGAAAATCTCTACCTTTACAAAATCTCTTACCAGCTCCACCTTCACAGGAGGTATGCCCCTGGGATATTGGAAGGTAGAATGGGCGCCCACGGTCTCAGGACATGGCGTTACCGAGGGAGGCTCCTCAGGATCCCCCCTGTTCGACCACGACGGACTGATTGCCGGCACCCTTACAGGAGGAAGCGCCAGCTGCACGGCTCCTACCAACCCCGATTACTATGGCAAGTTCTATCTGCATTGGGATGCCAATGGAGCAACAAGTGATAAAAGATTAATTCCCTGGCTGGATCCAGTGGGCGAAAACCCGGAATTTCTTTATGGCCTGGACCCTAATGCGGCGACTAATTTTGTAGTGGTTGACATATCTCCACAAAACGGAGGCCTGGTGTCGGGAGCCGGGTATTATGCCAGCAATGAAACCGTTAGGCTTACCGCTATTGCCAATGATAAATACTGGTTTGTTCATTGGAAAAATCATCTCGACCAGGTGGTTTCTACCAGCGAAAGTATTGAATTCGTCATGCCCGAATCTGATGTTTTACTATTTGCTGTTTTCACCAATGTCCAAAGCAATTCATCCCCACCGGAATCTTCTTTCAGAGTAGATATTGCTCCTAATCCTGCATCTGATTTTATAGCCCTGAAATTGCATAATGCTACAGGTAGTGCACGTGTCATCATAAACAATTTAAACGGACAGCAGGTGGCTCATTATACGCTGACCCATCCTACGGCACAGATCAACCTTAGGGGCCTCCAAAGTGGGGTCTATATAATCACCATCGAATCAGGCAACAATATTTTACGAAAGAAAATCATGGTCAGATGAAGAATCCTTAACCCACCGCTAATGGCATTCTGATTTTTTTAGTTTGAATTTTTCTTATGATGGTTTCATTTTTTTTTCATTACTTTGACTGATTTTTCAAACAGATTTAACACGCATCAATACTTTAAAGACCCTTTCATCAAAGCTAGTTAATACAATTTAAAATAAAAAACAAAGAATATGTCGATTAAACAAAAGACATTAGATCTTAAAAAAAGAATGCAGGGTGCCCTCCTGGGTGGCGGAGAAAAAGCTATCGAGAAACAACAGGCAATGGGTAAAATGACCGCAAGAGAGAGAATCATTGCCTTATTGGACCCCAATTCCTTCCATGAATATGATATGTTTGTAGAGCATGCTGCCCGCGACTTTGATATGGACAAAAAACACCTCCCCGGTGATGGTGTGATAACCGGTACAGGTACCATCAATGGTTTTCCGGTTTGCATATATGCGCAGGATTTTACTGTTGCCGGTGGTTCATTGGGTATCATGCATGCCCGTAAGATCACCAAGATAATGGATCACGCAATGAATCTGAAAATCCCCATTATAGGCATCAATGATTCAGGTGGTGCACGAATTCAGGAGGGGGTAAATTCATTGGCCGGTTATGGAGAAATATTCTACCGCAACACCCTTGCATCAGGTGTTATTCCACAGATCTCTGTCATTCTTGGCCCCTGTGCCGGGGGTGCCGTATACTCACCTGCTCTTACCGATTTTGTTTTTGTAGTAGATAAAATTTCCAAGATGTTTATTACCGGACCGGAAGTAATAAAATCAGTATTGGGAGAAGAGATCACTATGGAAGAACTGGGTGGCGCCCGGGTACACTCTGAGGTAACAGGCAACGCACATTTCTTTGCTGAGAGTGAGCAGGAATGTATGCAGCAAATTAAAAAGCTTGTAACCTATATCCCATGGAACAATACTAAAAAAGCAGACCCATTCCCCAAGAAAGCACCTAAGAGTCGCCAGTTTAAAATTGACGATATCATCCCCACCGATCCCAGAGAACCTTACGATGTAAGGGATGTTATAAGATCTATCAGCGATGACAGTGACTTTTTTGAGGTGCAGGAGCTTTTTGCTGCCAACATGGTGGTAGGTTTCGGTCGCATCAATGGCGATACGGTAGGTTTTGTAGCCAATCAGCCCATGGTGCTGGCAGGTGTGTTGGATGTAGACTCCTCCGATAAAGCTGCCAGATTCATTCGCTTCTGCAATGCCTTTAATATCCCCCTTATTACCCTGGTAGATCTTCCGGGATATCTTCCTGGTATTGATCAGGAGCATGCCGGAGTGATCAGGCATGGCGCTAAAATTCTTTACTCTTACTCCGAAGCTACGGTACCCAAAATCACCGTCATCCTACGCAAAGCCTACGGAGGTGGTTATATAGCCATGTGTTCACGTCACCTGAGGGCTGATTTTGTCTTTGCCTGGCCTACCGCCGAAATAGCTGTTATGGGTCCTGAAGGAGCCGCCAACATCATATTCAGAAATGAGATAAAAAATGCCGCCGATCCCGATAAGGTAAGACAGGAAAAGGTTGAAGAATATAAAAGGAAATTTGCCAACCCTTATGTTGCCGCAGCCCATGGATACATCGATGCCGTTATTGAACCCTCAGAGACCAGGCGATTCCTGGTTCATGCACTGGAAGTGTCGGGGCAAAAATCAGAAATGACACCCCCTAAAAAACATGGTATCCCTCCATTTTGATCAGGGGAATTGCTGCAATCATTTCCACAATTAAAGAATATTATAATACAACATAAATGGAGAACGAAAATTTATCCAAACAAGTTAAAGATGAGCTGATAGAGCTAATAGTTGACGAGGTGAGCTATAAAACCAGGCTCAACGAGATGGCCTTGCGACGCAAGCCCTATAAACCCAACAATCCGGCTCAGTTGAAATCCTTTATGCCGGGCAATATCCCTGATGTTTTTGTCAAAGAGGGCGATGAGGTAAAGGAAGGCGAAACCTTACTGATTCTTGAAGCCATGAAAATGAAAAACCTGATCAAGGCGCCTTACGACGGATTCATCAAAACATTGTATGTAAAAGCAGGAGACATCGTACCCAAAAACTTTGTCCTGATCGAAATGCAGGATTAGTACCTGAACAAAAAACCAGGCGTGTCCTTTTAGTTGTTTACCAGCCAGGATTTCTTCCTTCACAGGGGGTGTTCTGGCTGTTTTCTTTCAACTTTGATGGGCGCTGCTTTAAACGATACGATAGAATATACCCCTGCAAAGATTGCCCTCAGAATAGTCAACAAACAGAACCCAGGGGGGTTACCTTAGTCAACGTAAATCAAAAAATTCAAATGGAAATAGTATTTGCCACACACAATCTCAACAAACTAAAGGAGGTGCAACTGATGCTGCCCGACAACATGCATATTATTGGTCTGGATCAAATTGGTTGTTTTGATGAAATACCTGAAACACAACCAAGCCTTGAAGGGAATGCCCTGCAAAAAGCCCGTTATGTGCATAAGCACTATAGGTGCAACTGCTTTTCGGACGATACGGGACTTGAAATAGAAGCCCTGCAGGGAAGGCCGGGCGTACTTTCAGCCCGATATGCCGGAGAAGAAAAAAGCAGTGAAGCCAATATGGCGAAGGTGCTATCAGAACTTAAAGGCGTTGAAAACCGCACTGCACGCTTCAGAACAGTTATCGCACTGATCCTTGACAATGAGGAAATGCTTTTTGAAGGCATTGCTGAGGGAGAAATCATTTCGCAAAAGAGAGGTGATTCAGGCTTTGGATATGATCCTATTTTCGTACCCCGGGCTTATGATAAAACCTTCTCAGAGATGCCCCTGAGCGAGAAAAACCTCATCAGCCACAGGAAAAAAGCGTTTCAGATGCTCTCAGAGTACCTTATGTCTCTCAACTATTTCTGATTCCGGCTCTCTGCTGCCTTAAGAGGTATTGCTATATCCCGGGTCATTTCTTAGCGGCATCTGCCAGGGCTTCCTCAATAAGGACCTCAAAAAGCTCTTCCAGGCTGATGCCTATATGAGCAGCCTGTTGTGGCACAATGCTTCTCTCGGACATGCCGGGGGTAATATTGGCCTCAAGAAAGAACAGTTTGTCGTTGCTATAAATATAATCCAACCGACATACCCCTTTAAGCTCGAATTTATTATACAAAAACGCCGTTGTTTCCTGCACCAGTTGAGTTACTGGCTGGCTTATCCTGGCCGGGGTAATTTCATCGGCTGCCCCCAGGGTATATTTGGCCTGATAATCAAAAAACCGGGCGGCCGTTTTACTGACAATTTCCGTTACCGGCAATACAACAATTTCACCTTTTCTCCTAAAAACACCACAGGTAAGTTCTGTCCCACTGATATATTCCTCCACCAGGGCTTCATCATCATGTTGAAGGCAACTTTCAACGGCGGCCAACAATTCGGATGGATCCTTAACGAAGGAGGTTCCCAGGCTGGAGCCCCCTTTATTGGGTTTTACAAAAACGGGCAGATTTACTTTTGACAAAATATGCTTTGTGGTAAGTTCATCATGAGCAGTAAACTTTGCGGACCGCGCAACAGTCATCCCCCAATGGGAGGCAAGGGCATTGCAGAAGTACTTATTGAAGGTAATAGAACAAGCCATTTGCCCTGTTGTGGTATAGGGAATTCCGATCATATCAAAGTACCCCTGCAACTTACCATCTTCACCCGGCGAGCCATGAATGGTAATTAATGCACAATCGAATTGTATCTTCTCCCCTTTATGGATGACGGTAAAATCATCCTTGTTCACAGGACTTTCCACTTGAGATGCGTCATAATACACCCATTTACTTTCCGAAATAAGAATCGTATAGACATTATATTTCCCCAAATCAAGGTTCTTTCGGATAACCACGGCACTGTTTACCGAGATAACATATTCACCGGATATACCACCGGCAACGAGTGCTATATTTTTCTTCATCTGCATTTCTTTTTAAGTATTTAAACGAACCGTCCTTAGCCTATTAATACCCGATTAAATGTTTATTGTGTTTGATGGAATTATCTTCTTCGGTTCATTGTCTTTAGCGTTGATGCAGCTCAATAGGATGTTATCACATTACAATAATGACCATCATTAAAAAGATTCTTTTACCCGATGCAATAAATCGAAGACAGCAAAGTTAAAATAGTTGATTTGAAAAAGTACAATCCCCCTGAAATAAATTAATCAGCAAAAACTATTTAAACACACTGGATCAAACTCGTCAATTATTATTAATTTTGAACAATATAACAAACTCTCTATACGAATGAGCCTGCTATCCTTTCTTAAAAGTAAAACATTCCGATTACATATCCTCATTGCCATTGCCTTAGGCATTGTAGTGTTATGGCTATCCTTTAAAGGATTGGAGCTTTATACCCGTCATGGAAGAACCATCGAAGTGCCTGATCTTGACCGGATGGAATTAGAACAAGCACAACAGGTATTAAGGCGAATGAATCTGACCCCGGTGGTTAATGATTCTATTTTCGATACTACTCGTGAAAAGGGGACAGTTGCCGTACAAAACCCTGCTGCAGGAGAAGAAGTGAAAAGAAACCGAAGCATATACCTGACTACGGTAGCCATTTTACCCGAAATGGTGGCCATGCCCGATTTAACGGATCTATCCTTCCGCCAGGCACAGGCTATGCTGCATACCCACGGGCTGTTGGTAGGCCAGTTGGATTATGTGCCCAATATTGCGCGCAATGCCGTACTTCAGCAAAAATACAACCAGGGCACCATTCAACCGGGCACGCCCATCGAAAAAGGCACCCGCATCAATCTTGTATTAGGTACCGGAGTGGGTAGCAGCAATGTAAATGTTCCCCTGGTCATAGGCAAAACCCGGGAGGAGGCCACTATGCTCATCAACAGCTCCTCCCTTAATATAGGGCAGGAAGTCTTCATGGATGAAGATACTGAAAACGTTCGTGTATACCGACAGTCACCCAATGTGCTCAACAATAAGAAAAGTGTTTCTATGGGATCTACGGTAGATCTCTATTATCGTTCAGCCGAAGAATTTGATTTTGAGGAGTACACCCGTCAGCTGCTGGGCGTAAATACCCCTGATTTGACGGGAAAAACCCAGGCGGAAGTTATGGAAACTCTTGAAAATTCATTGCTGGTGCCAGGTAAAGAGGTATTCGAGAACGGGGCAACGATTGAAAATGCAAGGGTATATAAACAACTTCCTGACTTTAACGAACAACCTTTAATATTAAGGGGAAGTGAAATTGATGTATGGTATAAACCAGCCGAAGAATAGACGCTGCAGAGCAACTATTTTCTATCTCTGGTGAAAAGACAGAATAAAAAGGAAGAAAACACCCCGTGTTATTCCACCTAAACACAATAATATCAGGCAAAAGAGGTTTTTATATCAATAGAAATCCTCTTTTATACCATCTTATTAAAATGGCAAAAAACACCTTAATAACGATATGTCTTTTTTTATTCGGAATGCTCTGCAGCCAGGCGCAGGAAGTGCTGTCGCCACTGCAAAGCAATCCGGTAAAGACACAGAAGGAAGTCACTCCGGTTTCAAAGGATGAAGCTGCAGCTTCTGTGATACTTCCTTTCTTTGATGATTTCTCCTACCCGGGACCTTATCCCGACAACGCGCTGTGGTTAGATGATTTTGTTTTTATCAATTCATCCTTTGCTGTTCATCCCAAAACATGGGGTACGGCAACCTTTGATGCCATCAATCAACATGGAAAGATATACCCCCAGGCAGATCAAAATCCATATCAGTTTGAAGCAGACTTGCTTACTTCTCGCCCCCTCCGTCTGGATTCGGTATTCAGTCCTGTAGCCATGGCCTTGTCTCCATCCGACAGTATAATGCTCAGTTTCTTCTATCAACCCCAGGGCCATGGAAGCTCACCACGGCAAAAAGACTCCCTGGTGGTAGAATTTCTGCATACACCCGGGCATTACACAGAAAATCCCAGTGAACCCAATGAACAGATCTGGATAGATGATTTATGGGTGAGTATATGGAGAGCCGGGGGAGAAAATCTGAAGAGTTTTCTTCAAAGCAATGATTCTACCTACTTTGAGTTTGTTTCCATACCCATCACCGATGAAATATACCTTCGTGAAGATTTTCAGTTTAGATTTAAGAATTATGCAAGCTTCCCCCAGATTAAAACACCAATAAATTATGGAGGCAACACCAGCATCTGGAATATCGATTATGTATTGCTTGATTATGGGCGTACCCGGGCTGATTCATTTTACTACGATATTGCCTTTGCTGCTCCCGCACAATCGGCCTTAAATGATCTACAGGCCATGCCCTGGTCTCACTACATTGTTGATCCTCAAAGCAGGCACAGGAGCAGCTTTGATGTTGACATTGCTAATCTTGATGATGTTACCTACAACTATTCCTACAGATATTTTATCAGAGATGAAAACGATAATATCGTAAGGAATTATTCGGGTGGAACATGGAATATAGGACCATACAGTGAAATGGGCTTTCAGAGTTATTTGCCTCACGCCAATCCTCCTCTGCTCCCAAATCCATTTGGCACAACCCTTACCCCTGCAGAGGCAAGGGTATTCAGAATATATCATGCCCTCAGTGAAGGAACTACAGGTGATGATCATACCCGCAACGATACCATTGTTTACCGCCAGGTGTTTGACAATTATTTTGCCTATGATGATGGAATACCCGAAAATGGCTACGGATTGATTGGTTATAATTCAAGGGGCGCAGTGAGGTACATACTTGGTCATAGCGATCAGTTGGATGCTGTAGAGTTTTTTTTCAACTCCACCCTAAACAATCAGAACCAGAAATCATTTATCATTAAAGTTTGGAAAAATCTTGATCCCCTTGAGCTGCTTTATGAATCAGAAGTACATACGGTTGATTACGGTAAATGGCTCAACCAGTTTGTCAGCTACCCCATTGATCCGCCCCTTGAAGTATCAGACACCATTTATGTTGGGTGGCAACAACTTTCAGACGATTTCCTCAATATAGGTTTCGATGCCAGCAACAATGCAGCACAGCATATATTCTACAACACAACAGGCGTATGGGAGCCT
The DNA here is from genome assembly GCA_041642035.1 of Sphingobacteriia bacterium. Lineage (GTDB taxonomy): Bacteria > Bacteroidota > Bacteroidia > Bacteroidales > UBA7960 > SKVR01. Next base: position 3,261 of record JBEPXC010000108.1, on the reverse strand, counting down.
AGTATATTCAGTGGATCTCTGATGATCAGACCGGTTTTTGGGCCTGATAATATCGTAAATACCGAACAGCCTTTGACCAGCGAGTCCTTCACCGTATATCCCAACCCGCTTAGAAACGATTTGCTGACCATACAAAAACCGCAAAGTCTGTTTGCTGATTTTGAAATCGCTATCTTTGACCTGACGGCTAAGCAGGTTGCTTCCTTCACCAACCAGACACAATTAGATCTCTCCGCCTTAAAGGATGGTATGTATTTTATTCGACTCAATCCTACTGACGGAAGTAAAACCTTCACCTCAAGATTTATCATTGCCCGATAGCTTATGACAGACTATACAGATGCTTCGCAGGAAGAAGAGAAACAAGATCAGGACGAACAGGAATTGTTTGAGCATTATCGGTTTGTATCCGACAAAGGACAGGGATTGTTGCGCATCGACAAATTCTTGCTGGCCCGCATGGAGTCAACCAGCAGGAACAAAATTCAGAATGCTGCTAAAGCGGGCAATATACTGGTAAACGATAAGATAGTAAAATCAAATTACAAGGTTAAACCCGGCGATGTAGTAACCATCGTACTGGCTTTTCCTCCCCGCGAGATTGAACTTATTCCCGAAGACATTCCCATCGACATCATTTACGAAGACGACGACTTGTTGCTTGTTAACAAGCATGCCGGTCTGGTGGTACATCCCGGGTATGGTAATTATACCGGCACATTGGTAAACGCCCTGGTATATCACTTCAGGGATCTGCCCATGCAAAATGAAGATACTATAAAGCCCGGGCTGGTGCATCGAATAGATAAAAACACCTCGGGAATATTGCTCATTGCCAAAACCGAACTGGCACAGACCCGCCTGGCCAAGATATTCTTTGATCGTAAAATAGATCGCCTGTATCATGCCCTGGTATGGGGTGATGTGAAGGAAGAGCAGGGCACCATCACCGGACACATAGGCCGAAGCCTCAAAAACCGACAGGTAATGGAAGTGTTTCCTGAAGGAGATCATGGTAAAAGCGCAGTCACCCATTACAGGGTGTTGGAAAGATTCGGATATGTTACGCTGGTGGAATGTAAACTCGAAACGGGTCGTACACACCAGATAAGGGCTCATTTCAAATACATCGGCCACCCCCTCTTTAATGATGAGACCTATGGTGGCGACAGGATCCTCAAAGGCACAACCTTTACCAAATACAAGCAGTTTGTGCAGAATTGCTTTGCTATATGTCCCCGACAAGCTTTGCATGCCAAAACGCTGGGCTTCATTCATCCCATCAGCAATGAAAGGATGTTTTTCGACTCACAGCTGCCCGAAGACATGCAACAACTGATCGATAAATGGAGGCACTATGCAAAACACAAGGCCTTTGAAGCAGAAACTCCCGACGAAGAAGATTCATCGGGAGATCCATTATCCTAATTCTAAGGGTTTTATTGCATTTACATTATAGCTTCAGTCGCAATCCGGCAAGGAAATGCCTTCCGGCCTGGGGGAAATAGCCATCTTCAATGGAGCCTAGTGCGCTATTATCATAAATACCTTTATATACCCATGCGTTGGTAATATAGTCTACATCAAATATATTATAGATAGCAATACTTAACTCCAGCTCTCTGAAGTAACTGTTGCGCAATACATAGGATAGCTTTAAATCGTTCACCAGATAGGCATCCAACATTCGCTCGCTGCTCATAGTGTTATCGATGTATTGATCCGAAACATACTTGGCCATAAAGCTGATGTCACCATTCTTTACAGGAGTAATGCTAAGTTTACCGGCACTAACCACTGAAGGAGAAAAGGCAATATCGGTATTTTTATATTCCTTCACGTCAACCCCCATCCAGTTCCAGTCCTCATCATATACATCGGAGTACTCGGTAAATTCAGGAATCTTATTACGGCTAATGGTCATATTGGCCGATATTTCCAGCCAGGTAAGAAAACGATATGCCGATTCAATCTCAACACCCGTGCGATAACTATCCTCAACATTGGTTCTGGTAAAACCACCCACGTCATTGATCTCACCCGTAAGGATAAGCTGATCTTTGTAATCCATCAGGTAATAATTAATTCCTGCCAGGAAATCAGCATTAGTATATCGGTAACCCAATTCAAGATTTCTTAGTGTTTCATGCCGGGGTCTGCTAGTGGCCGATGATTCTGTAAAATCACGTCGTACGGGCTCACGGTTGCTGATTCCTAAAAACAGATACAGGTTATTAGACGTGTTAATATCGTAGGAAAAGCCTGTTTTGGGGTTGAAAAAATGAAATACGGCCTGTTGTTCAAGTGGCACCACTTCTTCATTGACTACACCTAATCCTTCAAAATCGTATACTACATTACGGTATTGTGCATCAGCGAAAAGGTAGAATCCGTTGAAAAGCTCGTAGTTTATCTTTAGAAAGGAATTAAAATCCTGTTTACGGGCATTGTTATCATAATAGCGATGTCCTTTATCAAATCCTTTTGCTATACCAGCCCATATGATCTCACCAAAATGATCTCCGTCGTAAATATTATAACCACCGCCCAGAGTAGCCTGCAAACGCTCCAGACTAGTGTAATTTAAAGAATAGGTCAATCCATAAAAATGATTATCCAACCATTTTTGTCTTACAAGGTCTGTTTCATCAATCTCCACCTCATCAATCATAGCATTGGCCAGACCATAGTCTTCAAAAGATTCACCCTGCTTATACTGCTCGTAAAAGCCACGTCCATAGGTATAATGAAAGGAGGTATTACCGGTCAATTGCTGCCCAAAACGGTGGGTGAGATGGAGCTGATAATGATCCTGCTGATAGTTATCTGTTTCGTTTTCGTAAAAGCGTTGATCGCCATTTTCATCATAGAAGGATCCCGAAGGATTGTAGGTACGGTGGGTTTCCAACAGATAGCCCGGCACACCATTCCATGCCTGATAGGTTTTTTCTCTACCGCTAAATACCATGCCTTTCACAGCGGTATTTTTTCCATAATAACCACCGGAAAGATAAAAGGACTTCAGGTCAGAGAAAGAACGATCGATATACCCATCCGAATTGCTTTTCGACAGACGCCCATCAAAGGAAAATCCATTGCGGAGCAAACCTGTACCCAGGTTCACAGTATTTCGCAGGGTATTAAATGAACCTGCCGAGCTTATCACCTCAGCATAGGCATCTTCCTGGAGTTTGGTGGTCTCAACGCTTATGGTAGCACCAAAAGAAGCGGCACCCTGGGTACTTGTACCCACACCCCGCT
>JBEPXC010000107.1:0-12150 GCA_041642035.1 Sphingobacteriia bacterium | reverse complement strand
AGAAATAGTCCCAATATAATAACCCCTTTTCCGTACCAATCCAAAGATGGTTGCTGCTGTCGTTGGCAATGCAGTTAACCCTGAGGTGGGGGGTGGGAAATTTGTGGGCATAAGATCTTATCTCAACTCCGTCGTAGCGATCAAGTCCTTCTAGAGTGCCAAACCACATAAACCCTCGTGAGTCTCTGTGAATGGATCGGATAAAGTTGTTGGATAAACCATCAGCCACCGTAAGTTTGCGGAAATGCAAGTTGCTGGCTGAAAGAAATTGAGTTTGTAGAATAAATATTAGTAGGGTTAGCCTTATAAAAGGATTAATCATAAAAACCAGTAAATATGCTTTAATAACCGGGATGAGATATGTGTATGATCCCGGCAGTAGATTATACAAATATAAATAAAAAGATTAATGATAAAGATGGCAAACCCATACTATTAATCTGTTGTTGAATATAATATAAAATATCTTAATCATGAAAATTCGGTAATCCACTCATTTCTATTGCTCAAATCTACTCTTTATATCAGCAAAATCCGGATTGTTTAAATTGCTATCGGAGCCCCGCCATTTTTTCTTAATATTTATGATTGCGGGTCAAAATTCACAGCATCATTAAAAAAAACACCTAAAAGGAGTAGACATTTTTTTCGCGTTGTCGTAAAATAGAAAAGCCCACCAAAACCACTTTATCCGACAAATTAACGAAATTCATTCTAAACCAGCCACTATAAATTTGCTTATCTGGTATCACAATATAAAGTGATACCGATTTCTCCATAATAAGAGAGCCCCTTTCTGCCATGATTGACTAAAACTTATCGAAAGGAAGTTTCAAATCATATAGTGAGACCTTTTTCGGCTATATCTAAGGTGCTTATTTAATCTGGTAATAGTATACTTGCATTGGCTAAAACCATCAACAATAATTTATTAAGTTTCACCATCAGAATGGCAGATTTGATCCTGCCCGCAAACTGGTCATCCTTTAGCACATGATTTAACTCTTAATCCAGCAATACCCATGAACAGAATACTGACAACACTAATCCTTATTATTGCATCCCTGCATGCGATGGCGGCCAGGCATTCCTACAGCATTAACGAATCCTGGAAGTTTTACCAGGGCGAACACAGTGGCGCTCAACAAAGTGAATTTGATGATTCCACATGGGAATTCATTTCCATTCCTCATACCTGGAACGATCAGGATGCCCTGGATGATACGCCGGGTTTTTATCGTGGCGATGGATGGTACCGCCGTAACATATATATCGGACCAGAAGCGGGCGAAAAACAGGTTTATATTTACTTTGAAGGTTCCAACCAGCTTACAGAACTTTGGGTAAATGGCAACTATGTCGGTGAGCACATTGGCGGTTATACCCGTTTCAGTTTTGATATTACTGAATTTGTCAATCCCGACAGCTTCAACCAGTTTGCCATCAGAGTCAATAATTCTCATAACGTGGATATACCCCCTCTCTCAGCAGATTTTACTTTCTTCGGTGGGATTTACCGAGATGTGCTGTTGACTTTTACAGAGAAGGTGCATATTTCAGTAACCGATTATGCTTCCTCTGGTGTTTATATAACCACTCCTGCCGCCTCACCCGAGAAAGCTGATATACAAATACGGACTATCCTGGAAAATAAAACAGATGGTGCCCGCCATGTAAAGCTTCAACAAACCATAATATCCCCAACAGGAGAGGAAGTTGCCCGCAAAATCACCAGCATGAATCTCAGGACTGGACGCCATGAGCATACCGAAAAAAAATTAACCATAAACAACCCTGTACTTTGGGATACGGAAAATCCTGCTCTTTACTCGGTGTACACTCGTGTATACGATCACAGCAGCAACCAGTTGCTTGATGAGATATTCAACCCTCTCGGCATCAGGTGGTTTGAATTTCATCCAGACAAGGGTTTCTTCCTCAATGGTAAACACACCAAACTGATCGGAACAAACCGACACCAGTGTTATCTGGATCAGGGTAACGCCCTGAACGACCAAATGCACGTGCGCGACATCAGGCTGCTGAAAGAAATGGGCGGTAATTTTCTAAGGGTTTCACATTACCCCCAGGATCCCGTAATCATGGAAATGTGCGACCGCCTGGGAATAATCACCTCGGTAGAAATTCCTGTAGTGAATGCAATTACCCAAAGCGAAACTTTTACGCAAAATAGTATTGAAATGGCCCGCGAGATGATCCGACAGGATTTCAACAGGCCATCGGTGATGATATGGGCATATATGAACGAGGTAATGCTTCGCCTTCCCATGGAAAGAGACACTGAAGAGTATTATACCTATGCTGAATCGGTGGCAGAATTTGGCCGGCAACTCGAAAAAACCATAAGGCAGGAAGATCCTTCACGCTACACCATGCTGGCTTTCCATGGCAATCTGGATGTTTATGAAGATGCCAGACTGGTAGAGTTACCCATGCTCGTTGGCTGGAATCTCTACCAGGGCTGGTATGGTGGACAGTTCAGCGGGTTTAATGATTTCATCGATAATTTCCATCAGAAATACCCCAACATACCCATGCTTATTTCTGAATATGGTGCCGATGCCGACCCCCGCCTGCACTCATTTGAATCCGAACGCTTTGATTTCACCGGCGAGTATGCCACTCTCTACCACGAACACTACCTTCGCGCCATTATGGATCGAACCTTTGTGGCCGGCGCCAATATCTGGAACCTCAATGATTTTCACTCCGAATATCGCGGCGATTCCATGCCTCATATCAACAACAAGGGTATAACTACACTTGATCGCAAACCAAAGAATTCTTATCTGCTTTACCGTGCCGCCCTGCGAAAAGATCCCGTTTTGATGATCGGGAGTAAAGACTGGCAAGTGCGAGGCGGTATAGCAGATGAAAACGGTCGCACCTTTCAGCCTTTAAAAATATACACCAATCTTGATAGTGTGGAAGTAAAAGTCAACAGCACCAGCATCGGTAAAAAAGCGGTAGAAAGTCATATTGCACAATTCGATATTCCCTTTGTTGATGGAATGAATACTGTAGAAGCTTCAGCGGAGCATGACGGAAGAATCATACGTGATATATATCATGTAGATTTCCGTCAGGTACCGGCCAACCTGCGCAGCACCAACCATCCCTTTACCGAACTCAATGTAATGCTTGGATCAAAAAGATATTATGAAGACAAGCTCTCAGCCTCCATCTGGCTACCCGAACAACCCTACAGCGAAGGCAGCTGGGGATATACCGGTGGAAAACCCTATCAGCCCAGAACACGATTTGGTGTCTTGCCCGCCTCCGATGTGAACATCCATGGAAGCTCGCACGACCCACTTTTCCAAACACAACGCATTGGGCTGGAATCCTTCCGTGCGGATGTACCCAACGGAAGGTATGCCATTTACATGTACTGGGCCGAACTGGACTCCGGCTTCGAACATCAAACCCTTGCCTATAACCTGGGGCAGGATAAAATGGCCACCGAAGCAGCGAAGCGCTCTTTCGATGTGCTGATTAACAATAAAGTAGTTTTGGGAAATTTCGACATAGCCGGCCAGATCGGAGCAGAAAGAGCTATGATCAAAAAATTTGAAGTAAATGTCCAAAACCACCAGGGAATCACTATAAGCTTCAATGCCCATGAGGGTCAACCCGTTCTCAATGCGGTAAGAATTTACAGGATGTATTGACCCTCCCCCGGCCGCTTTTTGACCCATCCCCGGCCCTTCCCTTCCTGAAACGAGTTACCAATGACAACTTTGTAATTAATAGATTCTCAATGCGTCAAAATCAATCTCATTTGCGAGTTAATTATAATATTGATCGAAGCACCCATCCGGCCTTCGATCTTTTCCGGTAACAAGTCGAAGTGAAACGGAGCTTTTTGGGAAGTTTGCAGTTCCGCAAAGCACTAGATAAAGTTCATGGCATAAACTTTAGTTTGCGGGACATTCAAACTTCCAGCGGAGTGAACTTCAGACTTGTCGGAAAATATCGGCAGCCTTGATCTTTTGCTACTTTTCCATTAAGGGAAAAGTAGAAGAAAGATGTAAATATGTAGAATCCTTAATCTAGCTCACTCATTGTCATAATCACATTTTACGCCCGCGTAGGGGGTGTTGGCTCTCAGGATGACAGGGAAGGGTGACACCCGTTCTGAACGCAAATCCGTGTCATCATCTGCGTTCTAACGCCAAACGCTATGCGCTGGCTATTCTGATGATCTCACGTGCAATATTTTCAGGTGAAAGAATATAATCGATACAGCCACTTGCGATTGCGCTGTCAGGCATATCGCGCTGACTCGCAGTATCGGGCAATTGCGCTATGGTGATTCCTCCTGCATCCTTAATGCCGCATAAGGCTTCTGCACCATCACCGTCATAACCTGAAACAATGACGGCAATAAGTTTACCTTCCCAATGTTTGGTTATGGAGCGCAAAAACACCGTTATCACATCAGGCCATCCCCATGGTTTCGATATGGGTTTTAAACGAAACTCATCATTCAGAACATGCAAATCACGTTTTTCCGGGATAATGAAAACATGATTGGGTTCAATATCCAATTTTTCCGTGATTAGATCAACGGGCATATCCGTATAAGGAGGTAGCACCTCATGGAGCAAGGTACTTACAGTTCGCAAATGATTAACGATCACAATGGCTACTCCCATATCAGCAGGCATATTCTTTAACAACCGGATATAGGAATCCAGTCCACCAGCTGAGCCTCCCACACAAACAATCGGAAAATCTTTTGCTCTTGTCTTTTTTGCCACCATAGTTACCCTTTAAAAAGTGATATTATAAAATTACATCCAAATCGCACTTGCCTATCTTTCCCGTGCCGACCGCTCATAATCCTGTATATTGGCGGTAGTTTTTATTCCCTCATAATGATATATTTTCTCAAATCTGAACTGAGTATATCGTATAACTCCTCTTTTTTATGGGAATCAGTTTCGGCAAAAACAAAGCCGAAAAGAGGGTATTTGTGAATATCTATTGGTCTTATCGCAATAGGGTTATCAAAATCATTAGCAAGTGCTTTGTAATCAAATTCAGCAATATCGGTAGGTTTAATACCTGAATTGTTATCTAAAACGATAATGCTAAATGTTTTGTTTTCTTTGCCTTGATAGATAGCATCCCAATTTGGGCAACCGTTTTCAAAATAGTATTTGTAGGAATTAAACCCCACAGCAATTCCCAATAAATCGCCCGTAGTACACCAACCGCCAAAACGAAGCGGGTTGATTTCAATAGGAACGATTTTTCCCTTTTCATCTATTCTTACCTCTGCGTGAGCCGGAAAATTTCTCAAATTGAGTTTATTGCCTATTATGCTTAAGAATTTTTCTAATTCAGCTTTATGTTGATTGACAATTGCTTTAGAAGTCGAATAAACTCTGTCACTTGTATCTGTTCCGGATGAAAAAACGTGGTGTAATACATTTAACAAAACCACCTCGCCCCTTTCATTATGATAATAATCTATGGCGTACTCTTCACCATGAATAAAATCCTCAAGAATAAAATAGGAAGTGTCAAGTACATTTTTCGGGAAAATACTTTTAAGATTTTGCGACCTTATTTCCTCTTTTGCTTTAATCCAGTCGTTTTCATCTTTTACGATATAGACACCAAGACTTAAAAAACCAATGGACGGTTTTATGACAAATGGAAATGACAAATCTTCTGTTGCAAGATCCTGAATGTTTTCTAACTTGATTTTTTGGAACTTAAAATCTGGAAATAAGGCTTTAATCTGCTCCCTGAATTCTGCCTTGTTTTTGAGGATATTGATTTGTTTTGACAATTCACTTTCCCCAAAGTGTTCTTCTATCCAACTAAGTGCATTTTCAGAATTGGAATATATCGGTTGAGAAGGGTTATTTTTTAAGCTTGCAATAGCTTCTTCTTCGCTCATCCAATTTAAGGAAGCATCAGCCACTAATTCTTTAGCCGATTTTATTGCAACCAACGGATAGTTATTTTCTTTTATGGTGTCAATAAGAAACGCTGAAACATATGGTTTATCTACTAGGTACATTTTTAATCTCTATTTATTGGTTTTTGTATGAATTACCGCTCAGAGGCCGGGTTCTCGAAGCTCTAACTTATCTAACCGTTGCGAATTTGAGTAATTGTACAAAAATTTAATATACCCACAATCCCCGCTTACGTACATTGCAGGTTGAACTAAATCGCGCAAAGCGGGACAGCTTTTCTTTCTGCGTAAAATTATTCAATTTATCGTATAACACTGTATTTATTAATCACTTTAAATCATGTAGATAAAAAAGAATCAATCCTGCCAGTCTGAAAAGAGCCATATCTGCGGTTGCGGGAATTGAAAATGTTGTTCATAAGCTCGATGAACGGAGGTAAGTCCAGCTTCCAGCTCATATGGGTGTAGCGCAATCCAAACACATAGCGGCCGCCCCAGGGGATATAAAGTCTAACCGGATGCAGGTGCAGGATTGATGGATGAGTGTGAAATGGAAGGATGTTGAATGGTTGGATGGTTGGATTGGATGGTTGGAAAACCCTAAACGCTTAATGCCAGATCCCAAACCAAGTCCGTATTTAAACCGTATTTAAACCGTATATTTACGGTTTAAATACGGTTTAAATACGGACTTGCTCAGAAGATGAATACCATCTGGGATGGCTTGGCAATGAAATAACGCATCAGCTAAAAAAAAGAAGAGCTTTAGCTAACCCGCAAAAAAAAGCACCGGCCATTTATGCCGGTGCCATACTCTTCAGAAGCAATAATTTTCTTCTATAAACTCCCCAAACCTTAAACGGTTCAACGGTCTATTCTTCCAGACTGCCTAACGTCAAACCCTCAACTCTTTAAACGCTAAACCATAAACGCTAAACGCCCTAACCCCTCAGCCATTATACAAGTAAACAAATCAACGACTAAACGATTCAAGCGCTAAACTTATTCGCTTTTGCAAACAAAAACCGGGATTTTCAATTCCCTAATGACTTCTTCTGTTTCACTGCCATAAATAAGTTTATGAAGCTTTCCTTTACCCTGCGAAAGAATAGCAATTATATCGGGATTGAATTTTCGCACGAAGCTGTTGAGACCATTCTCCACACTTTCGTTGTTGAGCACGTTGATGGAATAATCGGAAATATTCCTTGATTTTGCCAGTTGCTGCAATTTATCGATAGCATTGGCTGCTTTTACCCCATCGTTGTCAATTACATGCACCAACTGAAGGTGGGCATGCAAGTGTTGGGCCAAAAAAATAATTTCATTAATTTCCTCATGTATGGGCTGATCCACATCAACGGCAAGGGCTATATTTTTTATTTCATCAGATACAGGTTCTTCGGTAAGCACGATCATGGGATAATCGACCTTGCGAACCATTTTTTCTGTTGGAGAACCAAAGAGAATTTCAAGAAAGCTAAACTTATCATAACTTCCACATACGATAAGCCCTGCACCAAACTCATCCATATAGGTGTTAAGGTTTGACATGGAATTACTGAATCGAACCTGGGGGGTTATTTTCACCTTGCTGGTGGCATATTGATTCGCTTGTTTTTTTATGAGATCCTCGTGTTTTTGCATGATAACCATGTTGAGATGGTCGGTAAGCTGTCCTTTGGCGTCGAGCGGCTGGCCGGCGGCATAAAAAGCCTGGTGATGCGCCGGAATGATCAGATTGAGCAACACCACTTCCCCGACATTCAATTGCCCTGCCAATGAAACAGCGTATTCGGTTGCCATTTCAGATATCTCATTCAACTCTGTCGGAACTAATATTTTTTTTATTTGCATATCCCAATTCTTTTTGTTTAACTTTACATAACCTATTTTTATACCAAATTTTTCATTATCTGCAAGCTTACGCTATACAACTGATTGCCAAGAGATAATATTCGCCACACTATATATTGTTAATACCTTATTGTGGAACTAATTCAACAGACTAATAAAAGGTAAACGCGTTAACACAGGGGTAAGCATGAACAATACAGACATTAATATCTTTCCCAATCCTGTAATTATTTATGGCTCCAATTGGAACATTCTCAGCGCAAACAGGGCCGCCCTGAAAAGCCTGGGATATAACAACGCCCTCGAACTTCAAGGGAAGCATATAAGAGAAATCATCCATAACATCGAACACGAGCAACTTGAAGATATTCTGCAGGCCTTAGCAGCCGACGACAGCATGAGTCCTAAGTCCAATCTATGTCATTTGCACAAGAACGGATGGAAGATTAAACTCATTGCTCAATTTAGCAGAATAGAGCATGAAGGCAACAACAGCAAGGAGGCTTTTATTGAATCGGCCATCAGCCTGCGTGAATTACCCGAATGTCTTAACAAGCCCAATCATTCGCCCGAAAACTATTCTGTGCTGGCAGAAAACATTCCCGGACTGGAGGTTTTTCTGGTAGATAAAGAATTAAATATCCATTCACGCCTGGGTAATGAAACAGGCAAACAAGGCTGGAATAGAAAAAGCAACCAGGAGAACAATTTTCTCAGCTATTTTCCCCCACACATTTTAGAAATACTTCATCCCTTGCTTAAGGTGGCTTTGGGAGGCACGCCCATTAGCCAGGAATTTGCCGACAAGGAAGAACATTTTTCTGTACGTCTGATCCCACTGACTTCTGATCATATAATCAGCCGTTGTGTGATTGTGTTGCAAAATACAACCGAAACCAAACTGGTAGAAAACAAACTGAAACACTCCAAGGAAGAATCGGAAGAAGCTAACCGGGCCAAGGATAATTTCGTGGCCAAGATGTCTCACGAAATACGTACACCTCTGAATGCGATAAGTGGTTTTGCCGAACAACTGGTAAAAACGCCCCTCAACAAACAGCAGGAGGAATACCTGCAGGTGGTTACCAATTCATCCAAACACCTGCTCTCGCTTATTGATGATATTTTGGTCTTATCCAAAATTGAACTGGGCCAAATTGAAATGGATGAAGTGCCTTTTACCTTGCCTGATATTATAAAAGCAGTAAAGGAGATGCTGGAGATAAAATACAAGGGAAAAAAACTGGATTTTCACACCATTATACCAAGCTCACTCAAAGGGCAGATATTGGGCGATCCGGCAAAAATACGACAGGTATTATTGAATCTTACCACCAATGCCATTAAGTTTACCCATCAGGGCAGCATCACACTGAGTTTATCGTTGGAGCAAGATACTCCATCTTTGCAAAAAGTACGCTTCCAGGTGAGGGATACAGGAATAGGGATATCAAAAAACGAATGGCAAAATATCTTCAGACCTTTTCACCAGGTAGACAGTGCCTTTGACCGAATGTATACAGGCTGTGGATTGGGTCTGACCATCAGCAAGGATTTGATAGAAAGAATGGGCGGCTCAATGGTGGTTGAGAGCGTTCCGGCCAAGGGGTCTACATTCACTTTCGCACTGGATTTCAAAAAATCAGCCGGAAAGGTGGATAATCTGCCTACAGAAACCGAGGCAAAGGTATCCTTGCATCACATCAGGATATTATTTGTGGATGATGATCCGGTTAACCGAAAGTTGGGGGAGATCATCCTGAGTAAATTCAAGGTCAATGCTGATTTTGCCAGATCAGGGCTGGAGGCCATAAAATATTTTCAACCAGGAAAGTACAACCTTATTTTTCTGGACATTAATATGCCCGACATTAATGGCATTGAGGTAACGCGCTATATCAGGCAGATAGAAAGCACCAGCAGCATTAATACAGAAACCCACATTGTGGCCATGACAGCCAATGCTGTTTCTAAACATCTTAAGCAATACCTGAAATCAGGCATGGACTCTATCATGCTCAAGCCTTACGATGAAGAAACCATTTACAGAAAGTTAATTTCTGTTGTTAATAAAGACATCAGGAGACAAATTGAGCCAGAAAAGACGCCCTTTGCTGATAGCTCATCTTCGGGTTTCGATTTGGATCAGTTGCTCTCCATTACGCGCGGTGACAATGAGTTTACGCAATTGATGATGGACATTTTTGTAGAAAATGGAGAAAAATTGTTAAGCAAAATAAAAAATTCGCACAAAAATAATAACTTTACTGCCATTGCAGATGCTGCGCATACCCTTGCCCCTTCGGTGGAGCAACTTGGAATGAAAAAAGCGACTCTTCTTTTAAAAGAAGTAGAAGCCAAATATTTGGAAAATTTAACCCATTTCACCCAGAAGGATCATGATCTGATATACAATACCATAGATGAAGTACAAACAGGGATAAATCTGATTAAGGAAGCATCTCTAAACAGGAGAAATAACAAGCAAACAAAACAGGTTTAGCAAAATCCTCTTTTTAGTGGAATTTTTGCTTAGCGAAAAGGGCAGTCAAATCTGAATACTTTTAAAATTAACCCCTATGAAACAAAGCATCCTCATAATAGATGATGATTTATACATTGTCAATTTGCTGGACAATTTTTTTAAAAGGGAGGGATATACCACCCATACGCTTACAAAAGGTAAGCCTGCACTGCAACTGATGCAGAAGAAGAAATTTGATGTCGTGTTGTGCGATATACGGCTTCCCGATATAGAAGGCAATGAACTTATGCTTCACATCCGCCAACAGTCTCCCGACACGGCTATTATCATGATGACGGCCTATGCACAGATAAAAACAGCTGTTGAAAGCATAAAGGCCGGGGCATACGATTACGTCACCAAGCCCATTTATCCCGAAAACATCAGCAATGTGGTAAGGAATGCCATAAAGAGCAAAGAAACCAAATCGAGCCTGGAGGAAGATGAGTTTATCACGGGAAACAGCAGTAAAATGCTGGAACTTATCGATCAGGCAAAGCTGGTGGCACCTACCGATATGTCCGTATTAATACAGGGCGAAACAGGCTCTGGCAAAGAATATATAGCCCGTCTGATACACAATCACAGTTTGCGTAGGCACAGGAAATTTGTTGCCATCGACTGTGGTGCAGTACCCAAGGAGTTGGCAGCAAGTGAATTATTTGGCCATGTAAAAGGTGCTTTTACGGGAGCTATTGCCGACAAATCAGGGTATTTCGAACAGGCCAACGATGGCACCATCTTTATGGATGAGATCGGCAACCTATCGTATGAAACCCAGGTAAAGTTATTACGCGCGATACAGCAAAAGGTAATAACGCGTGTGGGCGACACCAAAAGCATTCCGGTTAATGTGCGCATTATCTCGGCTACCAACAGCAACCTTAAAGATCATGCACGCGACGGGAATTTCAGAGAAGACCTATACCATCGCATTAATGAGTTTAAGGTGGAGCTCCCCTCTTTGCGCGATCGTGGAGACGACATCATGATATTTGCCTCCCATTTTCTCAATCAGGCCAACCGGGAGTTGAACAAAAACATTGAAGGTTTCGAACCCGAAGTGGAAGAAGCATTTAAATATTATTCCTGGTATGGCAACTTAAGAGAGTTGCGCAATGTCATAAAACGGGCTGTACTCATCTCCCGAGACAGTTTTATCAACTTATCGTGCTTACCCGAAGAAATAAAACAACTTGAACTGCATTCCCATCATGCCTTTGCTGCGGCCAATTTTGACATGAGCCTTAAGGAAACCGCTCATCAGGCCGAGAAAATAATGGTGGAGAAAGCCATGAAAGAAGCCAACAACAATAAATCGCAGGCAGCAAGAATATTAAAAATCGACCGCAAAACCCTATACAATAAGATCAAGGATTTAGGCATTGAGTAAACAAAATCTCCAACGCTAAACCCTAAACCCTAAACTTAAAAAAGGTTGTGAGAAATCCCACAACCTTTTTCGATTTTACGTTTGAAAGGATAAATCATTACAGATCTATTCTTTTCTTACCTCAAAAGATATTTTGGCATTTACCGCATACGAGACAATCTTGTTGTTCTCTACATTGGCATTCATATGCTTTATGTAAACTGATTTAATATTGCTTACACTTTTGGAGGCCTCGGCCAGCGCGTTTTGGGTGGCTTCAGTAAATCCCTTGTCAGAGCTTCCAATAACTTCAATAATTTTTACAATCATAGTTCAATCTCCTTTTTTTTTATATTTATACTTGGATTTATTACTGGCAAGAGCTTGCTTGCCTTTATCATTTAATTCGTTTTCTTCGCTTGAGAAACAAATAAAGAATAC
>JBEPXC010000106.1:0-12310 GCA_041642035.1 Sphingobacteriia bacterium | reverse complement strand
CTGTTCTCTCATTTCCGGATAAACAGGCACCATAAGTATTCTTGCCTGATGCTTTTTCCATGACTCCTTGGATAGGCGGTCCAGCTCACGGTTGAAAGTGTGCTCCATCTCTTTAGGGGCGACATTTCTTATAGCCACAGAAAGATATTGCCCTATGGGAGTCTCGAACCGGCGAATAACATGAAATCCGGGAAGGTCATCCGGAAGTGGATCGGAGAAAAAGCTGTTAATCACCATTGATTTGCTTTCCGTTGGCTCCTTCAGGTTATCAAGGTACTGATCATCTGACAGGTCCAGCATTTGGGATGCCTGCAGGGTAAACTTACCTTCCCTGCCAAACAGTTCGATGGTAACCTTTTCTGCGTACTCAACATTCAGCGGAATGACATGAAAAAGAACTTCTATGTTGTTGTCGTTAATCATCTGCCAGCAAATTCTTTTCACCGCCTCAGGGTGTATCAAAACCCATTGTTGATTGCGAAACAATATTCCATACTTTAATGTTTGTGCTTGTTTGAGAAAATCCTGCAGCAGCTCATGCTGATTAAAATAATCCACCGGGAAGAGTGATGCGAGAGCTTCGCTCGCCTTGCCTCCGGGGAATCCAAATTTGCCGGCCAGCAAAACTTCTTGCCCATTGTTTTTGAGTTCTATGGCTTTTATGATACCTGAAAGGGAAGGACCCCAGATAATCGTATCGAAATTAGTTTTCATAGTTTATCGTTTTTTTACCGCCAATACTATAGCATTTTCCTGTTGATCGAGATCTTTGATGTCGAATTCCACCAGGGAGAGTATCTGAGATAGTTGCAGGAGTCCGGACATATCGACGATCTTGCCCGATACTACCACGAAGATATCGGGCATAAGCTCTCCTCCATCTCCATAGGATCTCAAGTCTTCTATCAGCTCGCTGATATGTGTTTTTACCTGGCTCACCTCGCAGTTGCGCAGGCTTACATTATCAAACTTGCGCTTTATGGTGCCATCCTTTGTAATGATGACTACAGGTTTACGGGTTTCTTTCATCATGCCCAGGAAATGGTTTACCGTTTTCCTGTACCCCATTACCGATAGCAGGTTTGTTTTGCCAAAGGTTTCGACTTTGCCATTGGGAGCCTTAAGGGCTTGTTTGGCAATGTCCTGAAGGCTCTTCTCATCCTGTTCTGTTGCGGTATTGCGAACCGCAAGATCACTGGATCCTGTTGCTACTGCAATCACCTTCTTGTTGGCATTATCAATTTCTACCTGCACCTCCACTGTTTCAGGACGGGCACCCATGCTGATAACCGACTCAGAGGCCTGCTGTCTAATCTTTATAATATCGTTTTCGCTGGGGTTGAAGATGGATTTCTCCACGGTGTCTCTGATCATTCCCATAGCCGCTCCAATGGCCGATATGACCTCAGCATCCAGGGCAATATCATGTTTCATACCCATATATTTGGCGGCATGAGGTACAATGGCACTGGCACCTCCCCCACCGCCATACAGGACAACAAAATCCTTGTCCAGTTTGTATTCACGCACAAGGGATTTTATAATCTTTTCCACCTTTTTAGAGGTATTTTCTAAAATAGATTCGGCCAGCACCTTTGCATCCATGTTTAGTTTGCGTGCTACATTTTCCATGGCATTTTTTACCGATTCCGGATTGGCTGCCCCATGCCCTGCTTCCTTAACCAAACCCAGATAATAGGAAGCAGCGCTGGGGGTAATAGTATAATTGCCGCCAGCACGTTTTATTTTCAGATAGTCTGCAGGGTCACCCTCTTTGGGGCGAATCAATTCGATTTCAATATCCGAGAAATCTTCGTCTTCGGAATAGGCAGAGTAAGATAAGTTAGCGATATGGGCACTACGAGGTCCTACGTCAATAACCTTTGCATTTCCCATACGAGGGATGGATCCACCCGCTACACCAATGGTGCGCACATCGATGGTTTTAACACTCAGGCGGTTGTTGCCTATCTGCGCGGTCTTCACCTGGGGCATACCGTTTTTAATCACCGATATATCGGTTGAGGTACCTCCCACTTCTACAAAAATGCCATCCGATATTCTGGCATACATCAAGGCTGCAGCCACCCCGGCAGCTGGTCCTGAAAGCATGGTAAGAATGGGACGCTTGCGCATTTCGGCAATATCCATGATACCACCATCGGAACGCATCACCATCAGGGGAGCTTTGATGCCACTCTGCCTTACCGCTTCTTGGGTTAGATTGGCTGTTTCAATCATCTTAGGCATCATACTGGCATTGACTATAGCCGTACGGGTACGAACCCTTATGCCATAGAGTTGAGACAGATCGCAGGCAGCGGTAGCCATAAAGCCCATCTCTTCGGCAACTTCAACCACCATTTTCTCGTGGGTGTTGTTGTCGGGGCCAAAGGTCTCGGTAGCCACAAAAACCTCTGCTCCCTGCTTATGCAGCTTTTGAATGACTTCTTTTATTTGCTCGCGGCTAACAGTGGTGGAAGTGTTGATGTAAGCGAAATGTACGGGAAGTAATTTATCAGGAGCCAGGTGGATATCGTTAAGATAGGCCTGTCTTTTTGCAATAGCTCCTTCGAGTCCTTTTCCAATCGAGATAATACCCACCGTGGCTACATCCCCCTCTAACAGGGCATTGGTAGCCTGGGTGGTAGAATGGGCAATAAGGATGATTTCTTCAGGGAGGATATCCGCCTGCTTAATCAAAATCATCATAGATTTGACCACCCCTTCGGCTACCCCTTGAATGGAGGAGTGGCTGGTGGGAACACATGCTTTGCCCACAATGGTAAAGTCGTCAACATTTACCGCAACAGCATGGGTGAACGTACCGCCAACATCTATACCTACTTTTATTTTTCTCATAACAATACAGAATTTAGAAATACATGAAAGCTGCCGCAATTAAACCAAGCAAAGCAAATACCCAGGCATAGGGCAAAGTATTGTATAGAATCTTCTGAACATCGATCTTCATTTCATTGGCTATCCAGACATTCTGCAGGTTGGTAGGATCGGATATTCCCTGCAATTGTCCTACCGACCAAAGCATTCCAAGGATAGCCCCCGAGGGCATTCCTGCTGCCATCATTACCGATGCGATGCCAAAACCCATCCCCCACACATTCAGGGGGCCACGATATAAGGCCAAAGGAGCCAGTATGGTAAAGGTGAGAACATACATAAAACCCGAGGAAGGAATGATTTGTCGTACAATAGGCGTCATCAGATCACGAACAGGCCATACATCGGTTCCATAAGTTGCCATCAGGTATTCCTCTGTCATGCCCGCCGGGCCCATTACCGACACCAGCAACCAGCCAATGCCAAACATCAGAATTACGGCCGGTAAGACTACTGAAGAACCCTCAATGAGCGATTTTATCAGCGTGCTGATGTTATCTCTCTTATAGGTAATGAGATAGGCATACCCGATGCCAAGAATAAAGGCAGAGAGAAAATTAACCTTGAAAAACAAAATCAAAATAAGCGGGATAATGGGGGTAAAAATTGCCGTCCAGTGCATCGGATTTTTACTTTTATTGCGGTGCACCCATGCACGGTAAAGCGCATGCACAAACAACAGCGAAACCAGAGAAAGGAAGAAATAATAAAAAACTGTCCCTGCAATATCCAGTATCCTGCGGGTATCTTCACTTAAATCCAATGAACCGGAAAATCGCACAATGCCATATATGATACCTGCAAGAATGGCAAGAAAACCTATATTACGCGCAATGTTTTTAAAAGAAAGATTGAACCCATCTTTATACAACTGGATAATGATATAGGTAAGTGAACCGGTAAAGACTATGCCAAACATAACCAGAATAAACTGTACCACCTCTTGCTGCGTAAGACCCAAAGCGGTCATGTACAAAGCCCAGTTACCCACATTGAACATCCCTCCGATATTCACGCCCATCAGCATAATCACTGCTGCTGTGAGTCGGCTGATACCCACAGAGGTAAGTATGGGCAATACGATGGCCCCAACCATAATCATGGCACCTAAACCTCCCAGAGTGGTAAACAGAAGGATGATAAAAAGAAACATCACAAAGGATATCACCAGGGGATTATCGCCCGATAGTTCGGCGCCCTTTTTAATAAATCCCTCAGCAATGCCTGTTTTCTGCATCATTACACTAAGAATCCCACCAAACATAGAGATGATGATGGGCTCGGCCAGTCTTAGCGATCCTTCACCAATGACATAAGTGAAAATATCCTGTAAATTTATGCCTGCTATTAAGGATATCAATACGGCCAATATGGGCATAGCCAGCAATGCAGGCCATATCCTTTTTGACATGAGCAGGGTGATGACGATAAAGACAGCGAGCAGCGCAATGGCCTGCATAGTTTCCATAATGGGCAGATTTTAGTTTGTGTAAAATTCTTTCAGTATGTCGGAGTACTTATCCAATCCTTCGTAAAAAAAATAAACTTCCCCTTCAAAACCCAAACGGCGGTTTTCTTCAAGCATATATCTGAAGAATTCCTCTGAGGGTTGTTCTTCATCGGCACGGATAAGAAGTCCGGGATAAAACAGGTGCATCTTTTCGGGCAAGACATAGCGTAGCTGCGCCTCAAGGGTTCGGGTATAAGATGCAGAATCTCTGCGATACACCTGGGGCACGATCATATCCACGTAGCCAAAGTTGACCCAGGTGGGCCAATCCTGTAAATATTCTTCCTTTGACCAGGGGAAAATGCTGGGCGACATCGATACAATACACTCCTTATCGGCAGCCTTTACTTCCCGGTAAATGCGTTTCATGAAATCATTGAGTATCTCGGCTCTCCATTGAGTCCAATTATAGTCCTTATGATAAGTGGGCGGTTGTGCACCGAAATTGTCTGCTTCATAAGCCTCAACAACAGAAGGATTGTACCCGCCTTGCGAGGGCAAAGCAGGCAGACGATCGTCGCCCTGAATACCATCAACATTATATTTGTTTACCACTTCAAGTATTAACGAGAGAACAAAATCCTGCACCTCCTTATCCAGTGCATTCATCCATTCAAAGCCATTCTTGGTGGTAAGCTTCCCTTCGGCATCCAATGATGCCCAATGTGGATTCTTCTCTAAAAGAATTCCACCGTTTGCCTGGTAGGATGATGAAAATCCAAACTCAAACCAGGCTATTACCTTTATACCGTATTTCTGTGCCTCTCCGATGACTTCCTGCAGGGGATCGCGACCTGTATTCAGAGGATCTAATGTGGGATCCATTTCAATACCTGTAAAGTCTTTCATGATATCTGAGCGATACATGGTCATGGCTTTATTCCAGGTAACAACAAATATGGTGTTAATGCCAAGCTCATGACATTTCTCTACTGCATTGGCAACATTCTCCCGGCTGGATAAGGCATCACTGGCCACATTGGTGAGCCATACTCCTTTTACCGGCTCAGAATACCCAATCACATATTTTTTCTCCTGCTGCTGATCGTTGCCGGTAGCCTGACAGGCCATTAAGAATAAGGGGATGATATAAAAGATTATCTTATGCATTTTGTGTAGGTTTATAATCGTCAACTTCTTTATTGGGTGTTTTATACCTTTTAAGTACTCAAATTCAGTGCCATAGGCCTGTTTTATTGTCACTATTATGTCTTCCAGTAATACTTTTTTTTCACGCTAAATATGGTTACCAGAATCATGAGCGTGGTTAAGATCAGACCTCTTAGCACCCCTGCCCAGGGCATTTGACTATGCCACTGATCTATCCAGGGAAGTACCTGTATAAAATATAAAATTGGCATAATTAAGTAAGCGGCGGCAACATATCCCAACATGGGGTTCTTACCCGTAAGAGCAGCAAACCCCAACACTTTCCCGGGACGAAACACTGATTCCGTAATCTTAAAGAACACTATAGAAAATCCGGCCAGTCCGGCGGTAATGAAAAAGTAGCTGATGGTAGCAGAGTCTTTCTTTATGCCACCCTGCCAGGCTTCAAAAACTAACCCCAGCAACAGCCAGAATATACTCCATGAGATAAGTTTTTGCATGTGATTAAGCTTGCTAAAGTTGCCCCTGTGCATAAGCCATCCCAGGGCTACTATTGTTATCAGATTCATCATCCATACAAAATCGAGCCGGCGACTCTGCAAACCCCACAGATTCAACACCAGATTAACAAGCAACACGGAAGGTATGAGAATATAAACAGACTCCCATTTGTTTTTATCCGCTGAAACCTTCTCGTGCCTACCTGCATGAACCAAATCTCCCGCAATAGTACCGGGTATAATGATCATCAAATACTTCAAATATTCCGGGTTGTAAAAAATTGTTCTCTTAAGGTCGATACCTATAGATAAGGCCTGCTCATATATCACCGGAAAGGTTGAAGCCAGCCATTTGAATGGGGTGAAATCCCAAAGCATTTTATTCCATGAATCATCAATACCATGGGTAAGTCTCCATGAAAAGTAAAGGGCCATAATCCCCAATCTCAGGTACCAGTTGTGACGGGTAAAAAGCCATATCAATCCGCCAAACAAGGCCATATTGGCCAACACCATTATAATGATGTCGTTGTTGTGCACAGAGAAAGAAAGATCGAATACAAAAATTCTTACCAGAATCAAACCCATCAACAGGAGATATCCCGCCAGGTTGATTTTATCCTCATGATGTTTGAAATGGGGAAACCGCGAAAAAGCCATAAAAAACCCGATGAACGCCAATAGTCCCATAAAGTATCTCAGCCATCCCCATTCCTGAGGGTAATGAAACGGAGATAAATGCGCCAGCAAAATGGCAAATACCAGTAACTTAAATGCCCTGATGATGATCTTTTTGACCAGTGTTCTTTTTGATACCCCGTCATACAGGCTTTTGTTGAGGGAAAAAGGAAATGACATTCCCATGGCAAACAAAAAGAAAGGGAACACCAGATCAACCCAGGTTAAGCCGGGCAAATCAGCATTGAATACAAAATCAGGTGGTGCTATCTGTGCATGATACAGCCAGGCGGGCAACTCAGGATGGCGGGAAATGGTGCCCGAAAGCACCATTCCCACAATCGCAAGTCCTCGTAATACATCTATGCTGATTTCCCGGTTGGTCATGAATCGTGAATAGTTTTTCTATTATCCGATGATTAAAATGAAGGAAAAATGGCAGGCCCGGGATACATAGCACGTAAGATCTTCTGTATGCGTTCATCCTTGAGTGGCACATCATAAAAGAAAGATTCCCCGGTAACGCCTATGCTACGGTTGTATCTCATCTTTTGCAACACCAGCTGAGGATCGGTAAGTCCTGCCGAACCATACAAGATAATCCCCGGCACAACCCGATGTAGGTTACCATCACTATGGCTGTTGAAATAACTCACTACTTCGTTGAGGGTCGACTGATAACTGTTGATGTTATAGCGATACACCTGAACAGAAAGAATCTCAACGATACCCTGATCAAGCCATACGGGCCATTCCTGCATCAGGTTGTCGAAGGCCCAGGGGTATGGGTTGGGTGAATTGGTAACCAGCACATGAGGTTTGGCTGCCTTTACCACGTCAAAGAGATCTTTCCCAAATTGGTTGAGGATATTCACTCTCCATCTTACCCATGCCGGATTGCTGGGCGACAATGGGGGACTTTGCCCGTCATGCTCTGCCTTATAGCGGGCAACGGTATGATAGTCGTATCCCGAATTGCGTGGCATGGCAGGCAAACGGTCATCTCCCTGCACACCATCAATATCATAATTGTTTACTGCTTCCATAATCAGATCGAGCATAAATTGCTGTACTTCCACATGGTACGCATTATAATAGTAATCGGTATTGTTATAGTTGGTTGGAATGGTATCGGTGCCTTGGTTGTTAATTCCCCATCCGGCCCAGTGAGGACGCACAGCCAGAATTTTATCGTTCTCGGGGGTGGGTGCAGTACCCCAGCGAGCCATAAAACCATACTCATACCAAAGAATTACCTTCAGGCCCTGGGCATGAGCCACTTCGATAAGATCTTTAAGCGGATCGCCACTACCACCGCCATACTGAGGCAGAAACATACCCTCACGGGCGGTTTCATAGGATGAGTTATCGGCCAATACCTGGCTGGGATAAAGAATACGTGTTTTGGCCCATGCACCCACATACAGGGTGTTGAAATTTAGTTCTTTGGCCAATGCCACGCCTTTTTCCATCTCGGCGCGACTGGTAAGAAAAGGAGAATGCGATGGATCGGGAATCCAGAAGGCACGAACCCCTGTTTCCTGTTCTTTCACATTAACAGTAAGCACATAGGTATTCTCTTCGCCATTCTCGGCTGTTACGACTATTTCGATAGGGCTGCTGATATCCACCAACGTTCCGGATTGGGGTTCTACAGTGGCAAAAGGAGACACCACCATTTCAACAAGAACCTCTGTAAGATCAGTTCCGTAGGGAACCTCCAGCAATATATTGCGACCATCAATTACCCCATCAAGAAAAAGATCGGGAAATTGGAGCAATATCAACTCATTTTCAGAATTGGCACTATAATCTATATGAGCAGTATATTTCACCTGTCCCATGTCTTTCTTAAGGGTAAAAACCAGGGAATCGCTAAAGTCATAGGCGAATCCTGAAGGAGGACTAATGGTGGCACCCTCGGTAAATTCAGCCGTATAAGCCAGCTTAGTAATGTCGGCAGTGCGGGGAATAGAAGCGGTTATGATTAATTCTTCATGGTCGATGTTTGCTTCCACTATAGGGTCAAGTTCATGAAAATAAAACCGCGTAATTCGAAGGGTGTCGATGGTATCATTGACAATGGGATCAGGATCATCACCATTTTCCTTGTCACAGTGGGTGAATAGTAAAACAAAAAGAAGACCTGGCAGTAAAAGCAAATAATTACGCATAACTCAGAAGTAAAAAAATGAATAGAAAAATAATCCGGAGAGGCCCATTATGAAAAACCTCTCCGGATTCAGCATATTAAAATCAGTTAGAGAATTCGTGTACCACGAAACCATGTGCGATAGCAAATCCCATAACGCGAGGTTTTCCTTCAGCGCTAAAGCCTACACCATTTGTACCACTAACCCACAATTTGCCGGCGCCGCCAAATACGTGCTTAAAGACACGCTTTTCGTCAATATTCGCAGCAGTAAGATTCTCAAGGGCCTCAACTATAGTGCCTCCTTCGGTGATATTGATTACTTCGTACCAGGCACCTTGTGCTTCCCATTCTCTGTTTACGGTAAAGGAAAGATAACGTCCACCATTGTATTCAAATACTCTTGGATCAAAGCTTCTGGACTGAATAGTAGGTTCGCTGGTTTCATACTTGATGTCACCACTGTAATCCATAACGGCAATACCCATTTCGGCACCTGTTACCAACAACAAATCGGAAGCACCTTCGATGGCGTTAACCCGTCCGTACTGACCCATTCGCAGGCCAACAAGAGGAGTAATAGGCATTATTTCAGGGCCTGTAGTAGTACCATCAGCAAATTCCCATACATAAAATTCGCTGGCATTGTTGGGATATGCAAAATTGGATGCGAAAATATGTCCGCTTGCAGGAGGGTTGCCAATAACGGAAATGGCATCACCCAAACGGATGTCTGCTGCAGGAACAGTATATTCCAATACAAGTTCAGGGCTGGCATCGTCAATACCCTCCCATTTATACACCTTAAATACACCCTGATCTGCCATCACCATATTGGAGACATAAATATTGCCATCAACCACTCTGATATCGGAAATCAACCATGTTCCACCTGCAATGGTATCGGTCATGGCAAGGGTTTTGGGTTCATCATTGGGACTATTCACATCCCAGTAGTATATTTGGTTACCATCTTTGCGTGAGACAATGTATACATATCTTCCATCAAAGGCGGCGCCTCTGTTGTTTTCGTTATCTATAATCGCAGGCAAAAGGGAAGAGGCAACGCTCTTATCCATAAGCAGGGAAGTATTATCCACATTAAAGCCAGCCTGAGTAATGTTGGCAACAAAGGTATATACGGTTTGTTCTCCGCCATAGGAAAGGGTAATAGTACTTTCCTCAGCCAAATCGAGGGTATCGGTATCACTGGAAATCACATAGGTAGTCCCGGCGGGCTCCAGGGTAATATCAGCAATAAGAACTCTGCTGCTTTGCAAATCATTAAAGGTAACGGTAATGGTTTTGGCACCCTGATCAATAACTGAGGTATATTCCTCTCCGGAAGTGGCTGACACAATAGAGATGTCCGTAATAGCTCCCGATGTGGGTTCGGCCAGTTCAACCGTTACCTGGTAAGTATTGCTTTCGTCGCCGTTGGTTACCACAAAACTGCGTACGGAAGAAAAATCAACACTGGTGCCTGATGCAGGGACTACTGCAGCACCTTCAGAGACCGTTATATCAGTAGTAAGAACGGTTACATCGGTCTCGAAGGGAACGACCACCAGGATGTTTAAACCATTGATCACCCCTTCGATCCGCTGGTCACCCTGCCCTCCGGCATTGGTAACCGCAAATTCAGTAATAAGGGCTTCAGTGGGAGTTGGTTCATCTTCATCACAGGAGGTGAAGGAAATAGAGATAGCAAGCACAGCTAGCAATCCCAGTAATTGAAACAATTTGAATTTTTTCATAATAAGGTTGTTTTTAGGGTAATTATTTGATTTTGGTATAATGGGATGCCAATTTCATCATGCCGGTTTATGTTTGGAAATAATTTACCGGCCTAATTGCTAATCCCATATCGTTTTAGTTTCCACCATCCCACCACACGCGTGTGTACTGGCTGTCGCCACCCATGCGGGCAACGGCGGCCTGATAGTTATCACTGTTATACTGGCTTTCGCTGTCGGGGAAAGGCTTGCGTCGGGGCATTTCTTCGTTACCCGGGAAGGTATAAACGGGTTGCATCATTTCGGGCACACCTGTTCTTCTTACCAGCGACCAGGCTTCATGTCCGTTGGGGTAAAGGGCAATCCAGCGTTGCGTCCAGATTTGCTCCAATGCATTGGTGGGGTCAAATTTTGCTGGTCCTTCCAGATAACTGTTGATAAGTTCAACGCTATCAATACCCAATTGCTCAAAAGAAGCCCTAATGCCCTGGTTATAAAATTCTTCGGCATTTCCTTCATCAATAAACCCCTTTTGAGCAGCCTCTGCTTTCATAAATGAGGCTTCGGCATAGGTGAGCAAATAATGAGGGGTGTTATCCTGAATAAAAAATTCGCCAATATTATTGTAGTTGGGTTTGAGATCAGTGTCCAGATGCTCACTGATGTAAGAATGCGACAAACCATTGGCCAAACCCTGGTATTGATCCTGGGCATTGGGTTGTCCATATACCTGCAAACGAGGATCATTCAATTCTTTTAATTTGTCGACCATGGTTTTGCTCAGGCGTACTTCATTCCATGCAGCAACAAAAACCAGTGGGTTTTTTACATGGTAAGTAGGACCGCCGGGATCAGGAAGGATGGCTGCCGTATGTGCATTGCTTGTCATAGTCATATCCACATTAAGGTTTTGCAGATAAGGGAGTATCTCAGATGAAAACTCACCGGTATTGGATGCTCTAAGGGCAAGGCGCAATTTCATGGTATTGGCAAAGCGTTTCCAATAATCTATAGTACCATCATACAATACATCTGATTGACCAAAACCATCATACTGCGCATTTTGACTGATTTCAAGCAGATTCAGTGAAGCTTCCAGATCTTCTAACATGAACATATAGATGTCCTTCTGAGCATCAAATGCAGGTTTTACGGATAAAAAAGCTTCCGAAACAGGCATATCTCCATACATATCGGTAACCTGCTGGATAAGATAGACATTCCAAATCCTTGCAATGGCTTCTTTGATCGGATTGTCCAACTCTTGTGATAAGTTAATCACATGATGATTGTACATCAGCGGGGCAAAACCAGAGGTTGAGAAGTACCAGTTCCAGGGAGCATTCCAGGCACGGGGTTCATAGTTGTCGGCCGTAAAATTGGCTCCTATCTGAATATTGGTAAAATGCTGGGCATAAACCGATCCTGACAATTGATGCATCCATTGCCAGACGCCTGCGCTGATCCCTGAACCGGTAACCAGAGAGCGGGTAAAAAGAGCGTCTGGTTCGATTTTATCGCTCGTGGTTTTAGGCTGGTCGAGTTCATCGAAATCTTCGGTGCAACCCATAGTAAATACCAGGGCAACAAGAACTGTATATTTAAGTGTATTCATCATAACCTTTGTCTTTAATGTTTTATAAAACAACTTTAAGATTCACCCCCACCGTGCGCATTTCGGGATAGGCATAAAGCTCAAAACCAGTATTATTGCCGGTACCAA
>JBEPXC010000105.1:0-12353 GCA_041642035.1 Sphingobacteriia bacterium | reverse complement strand
ACATTTTCCATAAAAGCAGCCCCCCATTGCTGACCCTGGTTATTTAGGCCTGCTTCATTGGAGACTTCAAAAATGGTTTCGGTAGAATAATTCTCCCTTGCAAAATAGGCTGATTGTTTCAGCTTCTTCCCTATTTCATCCTCGGGTTTAATTTTTACATATTCATCAATGTAACTAATGGCCAGGTCAAAGTCTTCCAGCCCCAGGGTCATCTCGCACAGGTGCAGGTATACTTCCGGTTGGGTGTATCCCAGGTTAAGGGCTATAGTATACCATTTTTTTGCTTCACCATAATTGAGCAATCGGCGATAGGATTCTCCCAGTTTAAAAGAAACCTCCCTTTTTACCTGGGGTTGTTTTTCTTTCCTTAATATTTTCTGGTATATTTTTATAGCCTGATAAAATTGTTCCTGTTGGTATAAATCATCCCCAACAGCTATGCGTTGTTGGGTTCGCTGACCTATAGCAGGCAAGGAAATGAGTAGGCAAAACAAATAGATATAAATCTGCTTCATTTATGAATTTGATATTAAGCACTTTTTACCCATTGTTATTTGAGGGTAAAACTTGTCTTGATGAATGAATATACTCCCATTTTTTAGGGTTTTATACGCATTAGTGGTCCGAAGGTTCCCTTTTCGTAGAAAGGGAAAACCTTCGAAAAAATTATTGTCTTATTATTACAGTAACAGAACCTGTCACGGTTTTCTTTTTGTTGTTTTGATCGTACATATTCATCAGGTAATAATAGGTACCGGGCGAAACTTTTCTTCCGTTGAATGTTCCATCCCAACCCGCTGTTCCTTCAAAAACTTTTTGTCCCCAACGACTGAAGATAGTCAATTCTGCACCTATCCCAAACATGTCGTTTATTCCGTCACTATCAGGAGTAAATGCGTTGGGCAATTCATTGAGAACAATGGTTATGGTATCACTGCTTCCCGGGCAACCTGCCTCATAGGCAAGAACGTAAATCTTCTGCCCATCTTGTAACTCACTGGTCGAATAGGTGTTAAATTCACCTGCCTGAACCAGAGTGCCATTCTCAAACATACTCTTCTCCTCTTCAACGGGTTCTTCTTCTGCAGGGACCTCCTCCAGAGCATCTATTACATAAAATTCATAGTAACTGTAATCAGAAGGCAGGGCTTCGAAGCTAACATACTGACCAGGGAAGATAGCATAGGGATTAGTTATGGGCATGTTGGCAATGAATAATGCTACTTCAGGGCTTGCAGTGAATTCAATATAAACAGTATCCGTAACAAAACATCCTTGTTGATCCATCACCATTACAGTATATGCATTGGCAAATGGGGCTTCTACAATAGGATTAGATTCTGCAGAAACACTGTTCCCCTCGCTGTCGGTCCAGAAGTATTGATAAGGAGCCTGGCCTCCGCTGATTTGAAGGTTTTCACCCAACATTGCAGAAGTTTCATTTTCACATATCTCAGGATTTCCAGTTGCGTCTACACTTAAGCTGCTGATGGTGATGCTTACCTGTCCTTCGGCAACACAACCCGTCTGGGTGTCGGTAACCACAACGGAATAGATGGTGCTGACCAGTGGGCTAACCTGAGGATTTGCCTCTGTAGCGGTAAATTCATCATCCTGGTTCGACGTCCAGCGATAAGAATATCCATCAACAGCATCACCTCCTATGCTTTGATCCTGTGCTTCTTCGGTAGAGCAGAACGTCATGTCTTCAGCTAAAGCAAGCTCTGGGGTAGCATTTACAGTAATGACTACTTGTTCTACCGTAGAGCAGAATCCATTAGATACTTCTAAAGTAAAGATTATCTGGTTATTCTCATCCAGGGAGAACAATCCGGGAATTAACGAAGGATTGGTCTGTTGGCTAAAGAATCCTGCAGGTGTGGAAGTCCAGCTGTAGGTAAAGCCAGGTTGAGCTGTGCCTGTACCCAGGATAATGGTCTCATCTTCACAAACACTTTGGTCTTCTATTACCTCTGCTGTAGGATACTCATGCACAGTGACCGTTACACTGTTTTCGTTGGTGCAGCCACTCATTACATAAGTCTCAATAAGGGTATAGGTAGTGGTTACCACCGGGCTTATTGTTGGATTAGAAATCGTGGGATCACTGATACTTGTATCAACAGGATCGCTGATCCACAGATATGTATTGGCTGGCATGGGTTCGTTATAAACGGTTCCAAGCATTGCTGATTCGCCAATGCATATATCCAGATCCGTTCCCGCATTGGCCAGAGGAAGTGCATTTACATTTACTGCCACTGTTGCCATAGCCGAACAACCCGTCTCGGGCAATTCAATGCTTAGGGTGTAGGTAGTGGTGCTATCAGGATTTACTGTTGGATTAGCGATATTGGTATCGAAAACCTCTTCGGGGTTACTTGATGTCCAGCTATAGATTAATGCTTCATCAACAACATCAGGCCCTATGGTTACCGAATCGCCGACACAAATGGTTTTATCCTCTCCGGCATCTGCAGTTAAGTCAATTACTGTTATGGTAACGGTATTGGTATTGGTACAGCCAGTTTCAGTATAGGTTTCTACCAGCGTATAGGTTGTAGTATGCGATGGACTAACCTGTGGGTTGGATATGGTTGGATCGGTGAGTGAAGGATCCATCGGTTCACTGGTCCACTGATAACTGTTTACAGGGATAGGTGTGATGCCCTCTTCGGCACCTATAAATACACTGTCACCAGCACATATCGATTGATCTTCAGCCACCAGGGCTAATGGAAGTGCATGGTAGGTTACCGTTATTTCATCACTCGAAACGCAGTTGGTAGAAAGATTGGTTACCACTACTGAGTAGGTACCTGTTTCTGTTACCTCGAGGATGTGTTCGGTGCTTCCGTCAGACCATTGATAACTTACGTTTTCAAAGAATCCTGCATCGAGTATGACAACCTCACCCTCACATGCATCAATATCTTCACCTAAATCTACCACAGGAGCCGCAACAACCGTGATGGTTGTTTGTGCTACATCTGTTCCGCAGCCATTGGTTGCTTCAAGATAGAATGTAGTGGTTTCGGTGAGAACTACAGATATTTCTGCTGCCGTGTCGTTTCCAGCAAAATCATAAGCAGGATCCGATGTCCAGAGATATGAGTTTCCTCCCGATGCTATAAGGGTAACGGTGGCTCCTTCGCATATTTCCGTGGCCGAAACATCAATGACGGCTACTGGTAATGGGTTAACAGCAATTTCTGGGCTTCCGTTCATGATGTTTTCACATCCGGAGGATGCATTGACGGCTTTCACGGTGTAAGTGCCAGCCAATGTTTGCAGACCAAAGCTAATGGGAGTATCATCGCCTGCTACCAATGCACCTGTTTCTATGCCATCCAGCAACAGCAGATAGTTAATTCCTGTTTCGGAACCTTCAAGACTAATCTCCATTCCAGCCTCTCCTTCACAGTATTCTCCGCCACCATTCACAGCAAAAACTGCAGGTAGTGGGAAAACAACAACATCCACGCTGCCATTCATTAAACTGCTACATCCGGAATTGGTTTCGGTAGCCATTACTTCATAGCTGCCCTGGGTGGTTTGTAAACCGAAACTAATGGCTTCACCGCTACCTTCTATCACGTTACCGGTAGCAACAGAATCAAGGATCAATTCATATGCGGTGCCTGTTTCACTTCCATCCAATACAATTTCCACTCCATTGCCCCCTTCGCAATATTCTGTATCGCCAATGGCAGTGAGGTTGAAGGTAACAGGAATTGTTGGTTGGGATATTTCTACATCATTTGATGTATCACAGTTGTTGGTATCATTAACCAGCACAGTATAAGTGCCCGGAGTTGTTATTCCGGTAAATGAAACCATTTCTTTGCTTACGGCAGCAAAGGGACCATCTACCTGTATGCCTTCAAACCATAAGGTAAAGGTGAAAGGTTCAATGCCTTGACTGGCAGAAGCTTCTATGGTGGCTTCATCTCCTGCACAATTAATGTTGGTGCTGGCAATTGTGGAGAGTATTAATGCTTCAGGTTCGGTAATAATATATTCATCCGACAAAACAATGCAACCTGCCTCATCTTCTATACTTACCACGTAAGTTCCTGCATCCAGGTTGGTAAAGCTTGCCAGGCCGGTAACAGGACCCTGAACAACACTGCCTTCCATCAGGAGCGTGTATTCAAGCTCTCCGCTTCCGCCATTGGCAGATAGACTGAGGGCTCCATCCATAAGTCCGTTACAACTGATTGGGCTTATGAGTACCGATAATGGATCTATGGTAATGGCATCGGGTTCGTCAACAGTGATGGCATCAGAGAGTGTTGCACCACAGTTGTTGACATCACTAAGCCTAACATAATAGGTGCCCCGGGATAAATTCTCAAACAAATGTGGTTCTTCTGTTTCAGCCACCAGGGTTTGAACAATACTCATTGCCTCATCCAGAAGCTCAAAAGTATAAGGAAGCAATCCATCGGTTGCCTGAACCTCTATCGTTCCTGAAGCCTCACCGGCACAGATGGCGTCTGTGGGCACTGTTGATAGCAGTTGTGGATTTTCGCCAATGTTGATGATTACCGATGTTGAGCTAGAACAATTGTTGGAGCCGATAAAGCTATAGGTGATGGTGTATGATCCCGGTATGGATACTTCCAGATCGATGTTTCCGACTGCATCTATGGCAAGCCCTGTTGCAGGATCAACGCTAAAGTTGCTGCTAACAATATCAGAAGATGTTGTTATAGTTGCTTCGGCCAACCCTACAGGACAGAAAATGGTTGCACCGTATGAAAGGGTTGCTTCAGGGAGTTCCTTAATAATAAGGGTAACCTGTGTCCGGACACTCTCACAACCTGAAATGTCGCTTATTGCTGCAGCCCATGCGGTGTAGGTCCCCGGATTAGTAGCTGCAGGAGCAGTAGTTAATTCACCGTCGATTTCGGTGGTATACCAACCTAAAGTACTTCCAGCCCCAACAGTTGCTGATGCTGAATATTCACTTCCATCATAACATACCTCAAGATCATCTCCTACAGGAGCATCGGGCTCATCACCAATAGTTATGGTGGTGGAGGCGGTATTGAGGCAGCCGTTTTCATCCACGAAGCGGTATTCTATATCGTAAGTTCCGGGAAGAGAATTTGACAGGTTAATTACACCATTGTCTACATTAAAATCAAGCCCTCCATCTTCAGGAGTCACAGCAAATCCAGTAAAAAGAATGGTGACATTATTGATCAGTTCGGGCGTAATGGTTCCTACCGGGCAGAAATTGGTTGCACCATAAGAGATGCTTCCTTCGGGCAGTGGATTTATGGTAAGGGTAACCAACACTCTTTCGCTTTCACATCCATTAACATCATCAACAGAAACAGCCCATGCGGAATAGGTGCCTGGGTCGGTAGCTGTAGGAGCAGTGGTGGTGATATTGCCATCCTGGGTTGTGTAGTATACTACGGAAGATCCGGCAGGAGCCGTTGCGGTGGCAGAATATTCAGTACCATCAAAACAAATCTCTATATCATTGGCTACAGGAGCATCGGGAGTAACATTGATGGTAAGGGTAACCAATACGCGCTCACTCTCACAGGCGGTGATGTTATCAATAGCTGCAGCCCATGCTGAGTAAACGCCTGCAGCGGTAGCTGTTGGTGCTGAAGTTGTCACGGAACCACTTTCTGTTGTGTACCAGATTATACTGGAGCCATCAGGAGCAGTAGCAGAAGCACTGTGCTGAGAGCCATCGAAGCACACCCCCAGGTCATTGGCTACAGGTGTTGCAGGCAATGCATTGATGGTAAGGATTACTTCGACTCTTTCACTTTCGCATAGCGTAATATCGTCAACAGCTGCAGCCCATGCAGTGTATGTACCGGCCTCGGTAGCAGTTGGAGCAGTGGTTGTAGTTGTACCCGATTGGGTGGTGTACCATAATACAGATGTTCCTGCTGCAGAACTGGCAGAAGCTGAGTATTCGGTGCCATCATAGCACACTTCCACATTATTTGCTGCAGGATCGGCGGGAAGCGGGTTGATAATAAGGGTTACAAGAACACGGCTGCTTTCGCATCCTGAAGTGTTTCCTACAGAAGCAGCCCATGCAGTATACGTGCCTGGGTCGGTTGCAGTAGGTGCTGTAGTGGTTGTAGTACCTGTTTCGCTGGTGTACCATTCTATGCTTGCACCCTCAGGCGCAGTAGCTGATGCGCTGTACTGGTTGCCATCAAAGCAAACCTCCAGGTCGTTGGCCACAGGAGCATCGGGAACTTCATCTATAATAACGGTTGTATTTGCTGTATTCAGACATCCGTTTTCATCTACAAAGCGATATTCTACGATGTAGGTGCCTGGAAGAGAAGTGGCCAGGTTTATTTCACCATTGTCTACATTCAAATCAAGTCCTCCATCATCAGGAGTAACTGCAAAGCCTATGAAAATAATGGTAACATTGTTGGTTAAAGTGGGTAAAATGGTCCCTTTCGGGCAGAAATTTGTTCCACCGTATGAAATGCTTCCTTCAGGTAAAGGATTGATGGTAAGAGTGACCAAAACTCTGGAACTTTCGCAGCCGGTAATATCATCTGATGAAGCAGCCCATGCGGTATAGGTACCTGGGTCAGTAGCTGTAGGAGCAGTGGTGGTAATATTGCCATCCAGGGTGGTGTAATAAACTACTGTAGAGCCTGCAGCAGCCGTTGTGGTGGCGGAATATTCAGTGCCATCAAAGCAAACCTCTACATCATTGGCTACAGGAGCATCGGGAGTATTATTAATGGTAAGGGTAACCAATACGCGCTCACTCTCACAGGAGGTAATATTATCAATGGCTGCAGCCCATGCTGAGTAAACGCCTGCAGCAGTAGCTGTTGGTGCTGTTGTTGTCACGGAACCACTTTCTGTAGTGTACCAGGTTATACTGGAACCATCAGGAGCAGTAGCAGAAGCACTGTGTTGAGTGCCATCGGAGCATACCTCCAGGTCATTGGCCACGGGTAATGCAGGCAAAGCATTGATGGTAAGGGTTACTTCAACTCTTACACTTTCGCATAACGTAGTATTATCACTCGCTGAAGCCCATGCAGTATAAGTACCGGCCTCGGTAGCAGTAGGAGCGGTGGTTGTAGTAGTACCCGACTGGGTAGTATACCATACTACAGATGTTCCTGCTGCAGAACTGGCAGATGCTGAGTATTCGGTGCCATCATAGCACACTTCCACATTATTTGCTGCAGGAGCGGCCGGAAGGGGGATGATGTTAAGGGTTACAAGTACACGGCTGCTTTCGCATCCTGAGGTGTTTCCTACAGAAGCAGCCCATGCAGTATACGTGCCGGGGTCGGTTGCAGTTGGTGCTGTACTGGTTGTAGTACCTGTTTCGCTGGTGTACCACACAATGCTTGCACCTGTCGGAGCAGTTGCTGATGCACTGTACTGGGTGCCATCAAAGCAAACCTCAAAGTCGTTAGCCACAGGAGTATCGGGAAGTTCATCAATAATAACCGTTGTATTTGCCGTGTTCAGACATCCGTTTTCATCTACAAAGCGGTATTCTACAGTGTAAGTGCCCGGAAGAGAAGTGGCCAGGTTTATTTCACCACTGTCTACATTCAGATCAAGACCTCCATCGTCAGGAGTAACTGCAAAGCCTGTGAAAACGATGGTAACATTATTGGTTAAAGTGGGTGTGATGGATCCTTCGGGGCAAAAATTGGTTGCACCATAAGAAATGGTTCCTTCGGGCAGTGGGTTTATGGTAAGGGTTACCAAAACTCTTTCGCTTTCGCATCCACCTACACCATCAACAGAGGCAGCCCATGCGGTATAGGTACCTGGGTCAGTAGCTGTAGGAGCAGTGGAGGTAATATTGCCATCCTGGGTGGTGTAATAAACTACTGTAGAGCCTGCCGCAGCCGTTGCGGTGGCAGAATATTCAGTGCCATCATAACATACCTCCACATCATTGGCTACAGGAGCATCGGGAGTATCGTTGATGGTAAGGGTAACCAATACGCGCTCACTCTCACAGGCGGTAATGTTATCAACAGCTGCCGCCCATGCTGAGTAAACGCCTGCAGCAGTTGCTGTTGGTGCTGTTGTTGTTGCAGAACTACTCTCTGTTGTATACCAGATTATAGTAGATCCTGCAGGAGCCGTAGCAGAAGCACTGTGCTGAGTACCATCGAAACATGCCTCCACGTTATTGGCTATAGGTGTTGCAGGCAATGCATTGATGGTAAGGGTTACTTCGACTCTGTCACTTTCGCATAGCGTAATATCATCAACAGCTGAAGCCCATGCAGTATAAGTACCGGTTTCGGTAGCAGTAGGAGCAGTGGTTGTTGCGGTACCCGATTGTGTGGTGTACCATACTATAGAAGTACCTGCTGCAGAATTAGCAGAAGCGGAGTATTCGGTGCCATCAAAACACACTTCCACATTATTTGCTGCAGGAGCGGCGGGAAGCGGGTTGATAATAAGGGTTACAAGAACACGACTGCTTTCGCATCCTGAAGTATTTCCTACAGAAGCAGCCCATGCAGTATACGTGCCTGGGTCGGTTGCAGTAGGTGCTGTGGTGGTTGTAGTAGCTGTTTCGTTGGTATACCACACAATGCTTGTACCTGCCGGAGCAGTTGCAGATGCACTGTGCTGGGCGCCATCAAAGCAAACCTCAAGGTCGTTGGCCACAGGAGTATCGGGAAGTTCATCTATAGTAACGATTGTATTTGCCGTGTTCAGACATCCGTTTTCATCTACAAAGCGATATTCTACAGTGTAAGTGCCCGGAAGAGAAGTGGTCAGGTTTATTTCACCGTTAATTACATCCAGGTCAAGACCTCCATTGTCAGGAGTCACCGCAAATCCAATGAAGACAATGGCTACATTGTTGGTCAAGGTAGGTAGAATGCTTCCCTCAGGGCAGAAATTGGTTGCACCATAAGAGATGGTTCCTTCGGGCAGTGGGTTAATGGTTAGGGTTACCAAAACTCTTTCGCTTTCGCATCCACTTATGCCATCAACAGCGGCAGCCCATGCAGTATACGTGCCTGGTTCGGTGGCTGTAGGAGCAGCTGTTGTAGTAGAGCCCGTTTCGGTGGTATAATAAACCACAGAAGCATCCGTGGGTGGTGTAGCAGTTGCAGTATATTGTGTGCCGTCGTAACAAACTTCATTATTGTTGGCCGTTGGTTGATCAGGAGCATCACTAATAGTGAGAGTAACTTCTACTCTTTCACTTTCACAGCCATCCATTTCTGCTGCGGCCCAGGCAGTATATATGCCTGGATTTGTGGCTGTTGGTTCTACGGTAAGCGTTGTGCCTGTTTTTGTGGTGTACCATAGCAAATTTGCACCGGCTTCAACAGTGGCTGATGCAGTATGCTCTGTGCCATCAAAACATACATTCACATTATTGGGGACAGGCATGGACGGACTTTCAACAATGGTAAGAGTGCCTTGCACGCGATCACTTTCACATCCATCCTTAATGGATGCTGCCCAGGCTGTATAAACACCTGTTTCGGTGCCAGAAGGGGCGCCAACCACCTCGGTTCCGTCTTGTGCTGAATACCAAACCAGGCTGGCACCATCAGCAGGGGTGGCAATTAAGGTTTGTTCGGTTCCTGTGTAGCACACAATCTCATCTACTACAACAGGTGCAGCTGGTTTTTCAAGGATGGTAACAGAAGTAGTAGCTACTCCTGTACATGCCCCTTCGGTATAATTATAACTTACCACGTATGTTCCCGCTAAGCTGTTTTCTAAATCAATTTGTCCGGTCACCTGATCAATAATCAGTCCCGGGTCATCTGCACTAAATTCATGGCCAGAGGTGTAATGCACGGTAACGGTCCATGTACCATTATCGACCCGGTTTCCTGAAGCACTGCAGGCAGGTGTATTGATAAATGTTCTCCCCGCGTGTATTTCAAAGTCAATATCACCTCCACCTGCAATATTATTGGCAATGGTTAGTCCTGTTCTGTTATAAAGCTGTGTTCCTGAAGCATTTCCCTGGCCCAAGTATACTGCCGGTTCTGCCTCTCCTCCCGGAGAAACAGCACGCAACTGACTTCTTTGGTCCGATTTATAGTGCCCGGAGACTGCTGTCATAGAGTATCTTACATCAACACTGGTAATAACTGCTCCAATGGGGATATTTATGGTGAGTAGGCCGGGACAGTTGGAGTTATCGGTTACAAATCTAAACCCATAATCGGTAGGAATATGTCCCGAGTTGTAGGTTGAAGAGGATGTGTTTACTGTTTGACCTACTATGGTTACATCGGCTACTCCGCCCGTTTGCTGACAATAGGGTGTACCATCATAAGAAATGCTTACATCGCTAATCTCCCCAAGCACCACTTCTGTTTGGGCTGTGGTAAAACATGTTCCGCTACCATACGTATAGGATACCGTATAGGTACCGTTAGTGCTGTTGGTAAGATCAATGGTGCCTGTAGAAGCATTAATGGATAAACCTGCAGGAGATGCACTAAAGGTCCCGCCCAGGGTGCCTGTAAGGGTTACATAACCTTCTCCGTCGCCACAAAAAGGTGATTCGGTATAGCTTATTGTAGCCGAAGGGCCTTGCGTTACCGTTGCAATGGTATTATCAATGTTACCCGAATTATCTTCGATATAGATCGTGTAATCTCCTGCGGCAAGATTTTCAAGCAAGAAGTTGAAATCGTTGGTGGCCAGTGAGGAAAAAATTGTATTGCCCCCTGGAGATGTGCTAACGATTACATCAAAAGGGTTGTCACCAGCCAGAATTTCAATGCTTATACTTCCATTATCACTACCTCCACAGGTGGATGTGGTCTCCACATTAACGGAAAGAATTGCTGCCGCCGAAAGCTCCCTGTTTTTTGTGACCATACACCCGTTGACATCAGTTACCTCAAGGGCATATACATCCTGATCAAGGCCCGAAAAGGTGTGTGAAAGATTGGGAGTAGGGCCGAATGATGTTTCGTTACCAGAGCTGTCGGTGAGTTTGTAAGTAAAATCGGCAGTGCCTGAAGTCATATTGATTTCTATAGAACCGTCTGATGCTCCCGCAGAGGATGGATTGGTAAGTACGGTGGTAAAATCGGGACTTTCATAAAAGGTTATCACCACTTCATCACTGTTACTGCAAGTACCATTGGATTCCGTCCAGGTAAAGTTATAATTTCCGGTAAGGGACACGCTTACAGTGGCATCAGGGGCATTAATATCCGAGAATGAAGCAGAGCCGGGGCCTGAAGCCGACCATGTTCCGATGCCGAATGATGCTGTCGCATTTAGTATATAATCAGTTCCGCAGGTAGAATCGTCTGTACCTGCAAAAGTGGTGGGGTTATCAGAAACAGAAACGGTAATGCTTTCGCTGGTAATACAGCTATTATCATCGGTTAGAGTATAAGTGAGATCAAAATCACCACTAACGGGGCTGTTGAAAACAGGATTTTCAACATTGGCCAGGTTAAGGTAAGTTGCACCGCTACCCGTCCATGAATGGGAATAGGGAGGTGTTCCGGAATCCGCATTGCCATCGAGTTGTAAATCAGCATTTGTGCATGCCTGCGCCGGGTTAGGGGTTATGCCTGTGATTAAAGCAGCAGGTTCTGTAACACTACGTACTTCACTAACTTCTGTAAGCTCAGTGTCACGAACTCTGATATAATAATTTCCCTGGATAATAGGTACTGAACCCGGAAAGGTAACCGTGGTTTCACTACTTTCAATATTATCAATCATAATATCTCCGGTAAGCTTTATCCATTCGTATCGGTAAGGGGGTACGCCTCCGCTCACGGTTACGGTTATCTCGCCGTCATCTCCACCAAAACAGGAAACGTTTTTTATGTCAATCGATTCAATGGCAAATTGCCCAAAGCTCAGATTGCTGGCCAGCAGGATAATACTAAGGATTGGAATGAAACGTAATTTCAGGTTCATGATGCTCTATTTTAATTTAAGATCTTTTTCCTTTATACTCTTACTGAAGTTGTTCTCTTAATAGAATTTTATATAAAATTTGTTACACTTAAGAAAAAAACTTTTGAGTTATATCCGAATAAGTATTTCAATTGATTTGCATTTTTCTCTTTTCGTCGATATCTTTTTCTTTGTCAGTAAAAACGTATTGTCTATAATCAAAACCTAACAAAAATATCACTAAAAACTCACATTTTCAATAATTTAACACCCGATTTGCTCGAAGGAATTACTTGTTTTTTATAGGTAAAAATACCTATACAAAATTCCGGGTAGACACAGATGTACCCTTCTAAGAAGTTCTACGGTATATTTCCAAATAGGTTATGAAGAATGTATAAATTTTTCTTATTGGAAATTTTCAAGAAATTTAAGACAATTTGTTTCTATCCTCT
>JBEPXC010000104.1:0-12396 GCA_041642035.1 Sphingobacteriia bacterium | reverse complement strand
TTTATTCAAAAGATGAATAAACAGGCTCAAGCAGAAGTGCTTTTGATTTTGTTGCCTTTCCTGATATACTTTCTAGGTCATGTGTTTATGTGGTGGAGTGGTATTGGAAAATCGCTGGGGATGAACCGATATATGGTGGCCATTGTTCCACTGGGGTCCCTTCTGGCCCTGCGCGGATTAAATGTGTTTTCTTCATTGCTGGACAAAATAACCCCAAACAAATGGCCAAAGATTGCATTGGGCATTATGGTATTGGCCCTGCTTGTTGCTCAACCCTTCAATACGCTGCACAATTTCCCCAGAAAACTGGGAGGCATGGAAAAGGTAATGCATACTGCCTCCGGGTTTATAAAACAGGAACAGCTTGATAAAAACAAAATATACTACAACGACCCTGGTTTTTTCTATTTTGTTGGTTTTAATCCCCTGGATAAAAATGCTGCAGAATCCTTTACCCTGGAAGTTGCAGAAAACCCTAAGGCCCTTAACCAGGGCGATATACTGATCTGGGATGGGCATTTTTCTGCCATTCGCACCATTGAGCTGGATAGCCTTCAGGCAAATCCCTACCTGAATGAATTGGGGGTTTTCGAACCTCACAAGCCCTTTAAAGTATTTGAGACCGAGTATAAAGTAGCGGTTTTTCAACGAAACGATAAACAGTAAATTTGCTGTTGGCCAGGCTGCACCAACGCAAAATCAATCAGTAGTCCGTTAAACTCATCATGGGATTCACCTGGAACAAAAGGCTTCATAGTCCTCAGCTGATCGCAAGGCTATGCTGCCTGCAAGCCAGGGAAAAGGGTATTGCCGCCATTTTCAATTCCCCTCAGGCACTACCGTGGTTATTCCGGCCGGGTAGTCTTTGTTAATGGCATCGATGATCAATTCATAGTGCAGGGGATTTTCTACAAAATCAAGATTGTCGATATCGAGCAATAAAACCTTCAGATGGGTCTGCTGCCTGAGATATTCAAAATAACTCGACTGTATGTTCTCCAGGTATTCATCGGCAATTTTCTGTTCGTAATCTCTGCCACGCTTCTTTATATTCGTCTGCAACCGTTTGGTGGTTACATAGAGATGCACCAGTAAGTCGGGTTTAGGCAGGTTGGTGTTCATAATGTCGAAGAGCTTAAAAAAAAGCTGGTATTCATCTTCATTAAGTGTTTTGCGGGCAAAGATGACCGACTTATTGAGAAAATAATCGGAAATGGTGAAGCTGGAGAAGAGTTCCTGGCTGGGAAGTTCGGTGCGCAGCTGTTGATACCGTTCGGCCAGAAAGGACAGCTCTACGGGGAATGCGTAGCGTTCCTGGTTTTGGTAAAAACGGGCAAGAAAAGGGTTGTTTTCAAATTGCTCCAAGATCAGCTTACCATTATATTGCTGTGCTATTTTTTTTGCCAGGGTAGTTTTTC
This sequence comes from Sphingobacteriia bacterium, assembly GCA_041642035.1. Classification (GTDB taxonomy): domain Bacteria; phylum Bacteroidota; class Bacteroidia; order Bacteroidales; family UBA7960; genus SKVR01. The sequence continues at coordinate 10,978 of JBEPXC010000104.1, read as the reverse complement.
CTGCACCGATATTACCTTCTATGGCGATATAATTATACTTCATCATTTATCGTTGGTATTAATGGTCATTTAGTCCAGGCGTATGGCCTTGTTCGTATCGGAGCAATTCGCTGTTAAGGTTTGTATTGTTTTGTTGAATACCGGATGCACCAGTTGGGGCGCCAGCTCCAGCATAGGCAACAGGGCAAAATTGCGCAAATGCATTCTGGGATGCGGAACGATCAGTCCTGGCTCTTGGATCACTTCCTCATTAAAAAAGAGTATATCAATATCCATTACCCGGGATTCATAGCCCGGTTTCGTTCTTTTTCTGCCCATCACAGCCTCTGTTTCGAGTAACTTTTCTAATAGCACCACTGGCGGCCAGGGTGTTGATATACACAAGGCCTGATTAAGAAAAAGCGCATCTGACTCAAATCCCCAGGCTTGGGTTTGATAGATGCCTGATGAAGCAATTACTTTTCCTGCCCTTTGCTGAATCAGCTCCCGGGTCTTAGCCAGGTTCTCACCTACCTTCCCCACATTACCTCCCAGCAACAGGTATGCAATATTTTCCATTATAAAAGAATCAGATGTAAAGAAACCGTTTGCAAGGCTTGCCTGGCAATTCAAATAGCTTTATCTAAAAGGTAATTCCGATTATATTGTAATTTCGCTTTTTAAATAGAAGCAGAAAAGTCTTTGGTGCATTGCAAGGGCAAAATTCCACAAAAAAAACGGTTTGACAAAAACCAGCGGTAGCTTTTTTTGTTTGCTTGTAACAAAAGGCTTAAAATTGCGACTAATCCTACACAATTTACACATTTTATTCTTACCCCATTGACCATTTATACCCATACGAGCCATAATAATTAATTCACACTAATACAATAGACACATGAGACAATTTTTTAAATTTATGTTTGCATCAATGGTAGGTTTTATCCTTACCCTGGTGCTGTTTTTATTCATCATGATAGGGATCATTGCTTCCATCGCTTCATTGGGAAGTAAAGATACCAAGGCCGTTTCGGCCAATTCGGTGCTTCATCTTGAGCTCACCAATACCATTGTTGATCGCGGGCCTGAAAACCCTTTTGCAGACTTTGATTTCATGGCCCTGGACTATGAGAAGCCCCTTGGATTGAACGAGCTGCTCAAAAATATAGAAAAAGCCGGCGAGGATGAAAATATTAAAGGAATCTTGCTTGATATGAGCTTTATGCAATCAGGAATGGCAAGCACCCTGGAGATAAGAAACAAACTGCTCGGATTTAAAGAGAGGGGTAAATTCATTGTCGCTTATGGCAATTTTATGACTCAGGGGGCCTATTACCTGGCATCTGTGGCTGATGAAATATATCTCAATCCTGAAGGAATGATTGATTTCCGCGGGCTCAATGCAGACGTAATGTTTTTCAAGAATATGCTGGAAAAAATCGGGGTAGATGTAGAGGTGATCCGTCATGGCAAATATAAGAGTGCCGGTGAGCCTTTTTTCCGTGAAGATTTGAGCGAGGCCAACCGCACCCAGACTCAGGCATACATCAGCTCGTTGTGGAACACCATTGTAAAAGATATTGCAGAACAAAGAAATATGTCGGCAAATCAACTCAACGATATTGCTGATAACTACCTAACCCGCACCCCTGAAGGAGCCCTTGAAAATGGAATGATTGAAGGCATCGCTTACAGGGATCAGATCATGGACAACCTCAGAATAAAGCTCGGCATGGATGAAGAGGATAAGGTTAACCTGGTTGATTTTAACAGATATAAGCGTGCACCCCTGCCCGACAACATGCTTCCCATAGGCAAAAGGGATAAGATAGCCATTGTATATGGCAACGGCAATATCATCATGGGCGAAGGCAATGAAAACTCCATGGGAGCCGATCGCATAGCCAAAGCCTTAAGAACAGCCCGCATGGATTCTACGGTAAAAGCAATTGTTTTCAGGGTAAATTCTCCCGGAGGCAGTGCCCTGGCATCAGAAATTATGCTCCGCGAAGCCCGCCTTGCCGCCGAGGTAAAACCTGTTGTGGTGAGTATGGGTGATGTAGCCGCCAGTGGCGGATATTATGTGTCTGCCTATGCCACCAAAATTATTGCCAGCCCCAACACCATTACTGGTTCCATAGGAGTGTTTGGCATTGTACCCAACATGAAAGAGTTGTTCAACGATAAGCTGGGACTTACCTTTGACAATGTAAAGACCAACGAACTGGCTGATCTGGGATCGGTAAACCGCCCCCTCACCCGTCGGGAAAGAGCTATTATACAGCAAGGTGTAGACCGGGTGTATGACACTTTTATCAATCATGTGGCCAGCGGACGTGGTCTTCCGGTAGCCACCGTCGACAGCATTGCCCAGGGTAGGGTTTGGAGTGGAGTAGACGCCCAAAGAATTGGGTTGGTGGATGATTTTGGCGGACTGGAGTTTGCCATTGAACAGGCTGCCGAACTGGCCGGGACAGATAGTTACCGCCTGGTAGAGTATCCTGTAGTAAAGGAATTCTTTGTACAACTCATGGAAGATTTGGGAGAGGCAGAAACAATGTTGCTCAAGGCCCGTTTGGGCGATTCTTACAAGATTTACGAGAAAATGCAGCAAGCTACAGAACATACAGGCATTCTGATGCGCATGCCTTATGATGTTTTTATCGAATAACCCCTGATGCACACAAAAATAACGACAGATACTAAAAAAGCCCCGGATTGCTCCGGGGCTTTTTTAGTTTAACATAACCGAATGCCGCATTGGCCCCATCTAAACCTGTGGATATTTTTTCATGATTTCCAGGGGCTTCATCAGCAGGTCTACGTACTGTGCACGGCGATAGGCAAAGGGATCTTTGGTATTCACCCGTGCTACTTTGCCTCTGAATTCATCAAGAGAAGAAAACTTATTTTTTTCCATCCATGCTTCCATATCTTTCAACATGGTAGTAATATAAGGTATTTTATTTTTATATACCGTGCTGACAATCTGCACGCTCTGTGCTCCCGAAAGAATAAGCTTTATAGCATCTTCGGCGGTAAATACGCCCGTGTTGGAGCAAATATCGCCGGTAATTTGTTTGTAGAGCAAGCCGGCATATCGCAGGGGGAGTTTATAGTCACCCATCATAGAGAGATTAAAAGGACTATACAACTCCTGCTTATCCAGGTCTATATCGGGCTGGAAAAGGCGATTGAAGAGTACGAATCCATCTACACCAACCTTGTCCATCTGGCTGACAATCTGAAGGGGATTGGTATAGAAGAAGCTCAGCTTAACGCTTACCGGTATCTTAACAGCCGATTTAACGGCAGTAAGTATATCGAGCTGTTCTTTCTCAATAGCCTCTGCGCTTTGATTTTTGTCTTTGGGATTGGCATAAAAGTTTAATTCCAATGCATCGACGCCGGTTTTCTCCATTTCGCTGGCATACTCCACCCAGGTAGCTTGATTGACACAGTTAAGACTTCCTATAACCGGAATGCTGAGCGCCTTTTTAAGTTCAGCCAGTTTGTCCAGATGAGCCACGGGGCCCGCATGTTCGAGATTAGGAAACAAATTGACCATCTCAGCGTGCCTTTCGTTGTATTCATTGAGCTCTTCCTCCATTTGAATACTTTCCAGATTGATCTGCTCCTCGAAGAGGGATTTGAAAACAATGGCAGCAGCACCCGCATCTTCAATCTTTCTGGCTGTATCAAGATCAAGCGTTAAATTGCAGGCACCCATAATCAATGGATTCTTAAGCTCTAAACCCATATAAGTTGTTCTAAGTCTGGTCATATTATTTATACATTTAAATTAAACTAAGTTTTTCGTTGCTTAAAAGTAGAAACTATTTGGGAAAAGCACAAAATAAATCGACAAAAGATTTACTATATTTTATTAAAAATTACCATCAAAACCCTGTTTAAGCACCATAAGGTTAAAAGCCAGAAGCCGGAAGCCGGAAGGAAGAGGAGCTGAAAAGAGCTGTGCGGCAGGGCAATGAACGGCTGAAAAGTATAGACACACTTTTGGGTTAAGCAGAACATTATATTATTAAAAATAATGAATTTGATGTATGATTTTTGCCATTTAGTTGTTATATTTAGACTAACAATCAATAAATTGTTTCGTTATGGATGAAAAAAAGTATACCTCGGAAGTATTTCACCCCACGGAATGGACGCAAAACAAGTCGCAGTTGAAGAATCGCAGGGAGTGGGAAGAAAAGGCGGATCAGGATCAGGATGGATTCTGGAGTGATTTTGCAAAGGAACTGCATTGGTTTAAACCCTGGGACAAGGTGTTGGATGAGTCTACCAAACCTTTTTACAAATGGTTTACCGGAGGAGAGACCAATATCTCATACAATTGTCTGGATCGGCATTTGAAGACTTTCCGGCGTAATAAGCTGGCGATGATATGGGAGAGCGAAGCGGGTAAAACCGAGACGATGTCGTATTTCAGGCTCCACCAGGAAACCTGTCGCTTTGCCAATGTGTTAAAGAGTATGGGGGTAAAAAAGGGTGATCGGGTAACCATATACATGGGGCGTGTACCCGAAATTGTAACGGCCATGCTTGCCTGTGCACGCATAGGGGCCATCCATTCGGTTGTGTATGGTGGTTTTTCTGTGGAATCGCTCACCGAAAGAATTGAAGACAGCCAGTCGAGGGTATTGGTGGTTGCTGATGGTGCATATCAAAGGGGTAAGATTGTACCCTTAAAAGACATTGCCGATGAAGCCCTGCAAAGGGCAGGCACTATCGAACATGTTGTGGTGGTAAAGCGCACCAATCAGGAGGTATTTATGCAACCCGGCCGCGACATGTGGTATCATGAACTGGTGAATTTTCCGGTAGCCAACAATACCTGCCAGCTTGAAATAATGGATTCGGAAGACCCTCTGTTTATCCTGTATACCTCGGGTACAACAGGAAAGCCCAAAGCCATCATGCACACCCATGGTGGTTATATGGTGGGGACTTATGTTACCACCAAATACTACCTGGATTTGCAGGAAGAAGACCGGATCTGGTGCACCGCTGATCCCGGCTGGATTACCGGGCACAGTTACATTGTATATGGCCCGTTGCTCAATGGAGGTACTGTTTTTATGTATGAGGGAGCACCTTTCCACCCCTATCCCAACCGGTGGTGGCAAATGATAGAGAAATACGGCATTAATATTCTCTATACTGCTCCCACGGCTATCAGGGGTTTTATGCGCTTTGGCGACAGCTGGGTGAAACGCCATAATCTTTCTTCGCTGCGCATTTTGGGTTCAGTAGGAGAACCCATCAATCCCGAGGCCTGGAGATGGTATCATAAGACCATCGGAAATGAACGTTGCCCCATCATCGATACCTGGTGGCAAACAGAAACAGGCATGCATATGATAGCCCCTTTTCCTTCGGATGTTCTTAAGCCAGGCTCAGGAGGATTGCCCTTTCCGGGAATAAAAATGGAGGTAGTAGACGAAAATGGCCATCCTGCAGGAGTCAATCAGGAAGGCTTTCTGATTATCAAAACCCCCTGGCCGGCAATGGTAAGAACTCTTTTTAACGATGATGACCGATTTGTGGAGCAATACTGGTCGAAATTTGACGGTGCATACCTTACAGGCGACAGTGCCCGCATCGATGAAGACGGATACATCTGGATCATAGGCAGAGTAGACGATGTGATTAAAGTATCGGGCTACCGCCTGGGATCGGCCGATATTGAAAGTGCATGCGTGAGCCACCCCGCCGTGGCCGAAGCAGCAGCTATTGGGGTGCCCCATCAATTGAAAGGGAATGCCATCAATGTTTTTATCATTTTAAAAGAGGGGTACATGCCAGGACCGCAGCTGGTGGAAGAACTGAGAGCACATATCTCTCATGAGGTAGGTCCCATTGCCAAACCCGAAAAGATCGATTTTGTAGATAAGCTGCCTAAGACCCGAAGTGGCAAAATCATGCGCCGGGTATTGAAGGCACAGGCGATGGGCGTTGATCCGGGGAATATTTCAACACTGGAAGACTAATCTCTTAACGGCCTCTTGGTAAAACATCTCCCGGATTGTGAATAAACACTAGGCCGATAAAAACCGTTACTATAACATACAGTCATTATTCTTAATGTTGTATATGGTTACATTTTGATAAACCCCTCAAAAACACTATGCGCTGGCAAATGCATGGCATGTTGTTGAGTGGATTTTATTCAACAACATAAATACTATTTATTGATGAACTTACCCTTTAAAAAAACCCATAAAGCACGCTATGAATTCAGGTGTTTTGGCCAGGATTTTAAGCAAGCCCACTACCGCATGGCCCGCTTATCGGAAGTTGTCCCTGAAGAATTATGGAAACGGACATCGCACGAGATTTACATTATTTCTTCTACCACCAACATCAGCAATACCAAAATCAGGGACGGAAAATTAGAAGTTAAGACGCTGCTGAAAACCCTTGAGGGCATGGAGCAGTGGGATCCTGTCTTAAATGAAGAATTCCCTATACAACCCAGGTTAGGGGTAAAGAAAATGTTCCAGGTTTTAAATGTAAAACCGCCTCTACTCGAAACAAAAGACATGACACAGAAAGCCCTTTTGCAAATCATCAAAAACTACCCATACCTGCAATTGGTAAGAGTAAAGAAAGAACGACAGGGGTACAAAGTCAATCACACCCTATGTGAATATGCCGATGTTTGGATAAATGGAGCCCGCTTATCTACCCTTAGCTGCGAGTCGACCGATATAAAGGATATTAAAAAAGCATTGTCAGATATCGGTTTGCAAGGGGCGGAAAATATTAACTACGTGCAGGCCATAAAAAGAGTAACCGGACTGGATGATCAACCATTCCCCCATGAGTTATTTAATGTCATCTGACCATTATAACAGGAAACACGCCTATCCAAACAGGCAGATACAGGCACACAAACAAAGTAAAGTATATGGAAATAGAAAGAAAATTTTTGGTCAAGGGTGATTTCAAAAGAATGTCCTATAAACACACCCGCATTGTACAGGGATATCTTTCGAGAGTGCCCCAAAGAACGGTCAGAATCCGGCTAAAAGGAGAAAGAGGCTTTATCACCATTAAAGGTGAAACAAATGCCAGTGGCTCCAGCAGATTTGAATGGGAAAAAGAGATCCCCTTTAAAGAAGCCACAGAATTGCTTGAATTGTGCGAACGGGCATTAATTGAAAAAACCCGTTATCTGGTAAAGTTTGAAGAGCATACTTTTGAAGTAGATGAATTTTACGGGGAAAACGAAGGCCTTCAGTTGGCCGAAATAGAGCTTACATCAGAAGAGGAAAGTTTCGAAAAGCCCCCCTGGTTAGGAGAAGAGGTTACAGGTCAGGCGCAATATTACAATTCTATGCTCTCAAAAAATCCATTTTGCCAATGGGTTAAATAAATCATCAATCTTCCTAATGCAGGCTACTATAGTTTTTGCACAAAAGAGGTATGTTTTTTTTGATGGCTTAATCCTTTTGCTATGAATAAATTGTTACTTTGCATAAGCAAGAGATGGCTATACATTCAACTATTCATTAACCATATACTATGAAAACATTTTACAATACCCTTGGATACCTCCTGATAATAGGCGTCGGGCTATTCCTTTCAATTCAAGTGTCAAGAGCTCAACAAACACCTGTTCACTTCTGGTATTTTGATGACAATCTCCCCAACAACACCCCACTTACCAGCCTGGATGCTTCTTTTGGCATTACCGCAGAAAATGCTTATATAGAGTATAAGTCTGCATTAATGGGGTATCCCTTTACCAGCGATCATCTTTCGTGGCGCAAGGCTTCGATGGAGCGGCGCAACAATCCCACAGATATTAATTACAGGCCTATAGCCAACCAAAGCCTCCCCTACGAGGCAAATCAAATGAGAGGGCTTCAGGTAAAGCAGCCCTTTACAGGGGATGCCGGTGAAAACACCATGATTTTTCATTTGCCTACCACTGGCTACGAGAATGTTATCTTCAGCTTTGCTGCCGTTAATGAGGGAGCAGCAGATTCTTTGCTGATAGAGTATTCATCGGCAGCGGGCACAGCCCAATGGTTGGCCACCGGGGCTTATCCTCTCGACACACTCTATAAACTCTTCACCCTGGATTTCTCGGCACAAGGTATCAATATTGCGGCTGCGAACAATAACCCGGATTTTAAAGTTAGGATTCGCTTTAAGGGAGAAGCTATGAGTATTGACAATGGCGACAGGGTTACCTTTAACAACATCAGCCTGGATGCCAATCCCATGGAGGGCACCAATCAACCACCCTTTATTACCGGTACGATTAATTTTCAAAAGCTTATTGAAGGTTCTGCAGCAGTAACGATAAACTTCAGTGGTATTTTTGTCGATCCTGAAGGTTCATCCTTAACTCTGCAAGCCAGCAGCAACCGGCCCAATATTGTGCAGGCTGAAATAAGCAACACAACCCTCGCCTTAACCCCCCTGCAACAGGGAGATGCCGAAATTACCCTGACGGCTTCCGATGGAGTAAACCCCGCTGTTCCTTTAAGCTTTAGAGTATTGGTTTATCCGGAAGCATTTGATCTGAGCCAGGGAGATTTCAGCTTTACCCAATGGAGCCCTACCCAACCCGAGTTTACTTATCCCGACAACATGTTGTTTGTGCAGTCGGATAAAGATGATCCGGCCCTGGATTATGAGCTTCTATTTCCCTACCAGGTGCCACACGACGATTATCACGCTGATGACATGGCCCGGATAGGTTTTCCATACGACCTGAGCTCACGAACCCGCATTAGCGGCATGGGAGAGAATGGGGTTTCTTTTATTAATACAGGCAGGGACAGAGATCTGGGAGGCGCTATAGTAGCCATAAACACAATAAATCAAACCAATTTGATGTTAAGCTTTAAAAATGGCACAATATTGCGTAATGAACGATTGTATGCTTTCAGGCTACAGTACAGGATAGGTTCAACAGGAAATTTTTCTGATTTGCTCAAGGATAACCTGCCGGTGCAGTATATTGCATCAAATGATGGCGATCTCATTGCCTTTGATCAGATTCCCCTACCGCAGATCCTTCTGGGAAGAGAATATGTACAGTTAATGTGGCGCTATTATTTGCACAGCGGGGATACCGGTCCCCGTTCACAATTAAGACTCGATGATATCATCATTACAAAAGGTACAGCGGTTTTGAATCAACAAGAAATACCATTTAAACTTTTTGCTGTCGGTAAAAACCTTTTTGTGGAGAATAATCAGGCAGGCTCGGCCGTATTAACGATTTATAATATAGCCGGGCAAAAAGTCTATGGTCAACCCATAGATCAGATAGGGATGCAAACCATCAACCTTGATTTTGAAAGTGGCATATATATTGTAAATCTTCGTAAGGGAGAATTTAACTTCAGCAAAAAATTGGTTTTACACTAAAAACATTATACCATGGTTCAATTTAAACCTTTTGTAATCCTCACATTTGTGATTGTCATCCTGGGGTTACACAATTCTGTCTTTGCCCAAGACCCTACAGGCATTGATCAAGCTGCAGCCTATAGGGTATATTACAATATTGCGGGACAGGATGTAGCGCAAACTACATCCTGGACCTCCCAGGCCGATGGCAAGGGCAGAAATCCACAAAACTTCGCCGCCGACAGCATGGTATTTGTTATTACCAGCGATGTAATCCTTTCGGCGCAATGGTCGGTATCGGGTCAGGATTCAAAAATTGTGGTTTGGGGCAATGAATTCCAAACAGCCACCCTTGTGCTTTTGCCCGGCTCTCAATTGAATGCATTGGTAGAAGTGGGCCCCTCAGGTCAACTCAATGTATTGTCAGATTATTATCCACGATGGGGCCTTATGCATGAAGGTTCGACCGTAGTGTTTTCTCTTGACAAAAAAATTATTCCCTATCATGATTTTTACAATCTTACCTTTTTAGGCATCACCCCGGTTTTTGAAGAATCTGCCGACAATACGGTCAGCATTCGTGGCTCGTTAAAACTCGAAGGAGAAGTTGTGTTTCCTGCTGCACGTAATGCCGTAGCCTATATTTTTCTCTTCCATGGAAATTCTTCACAGCAAATCAACACCCAAGACAACATTCTGCGAGCCTGGAATATACTCTTCGAAAAAACAGAAGGAGTAATCAGGCTCATGCCCAACACCATGGTTTCAGCGGATAATCTGATGCATTTTTCGATCACAGAAGAGGCATTGTTTCAAGACAACAGCGCCACGTTTTATGTGGGAAATCATTTGAAAATCAATGGCAGCGAGAGCAATTTTGATTGGGCAGGAACTTTCATTATGGCCTCAAAGGAGATGAACATTGTGGATGGAGCAGGGGCACAAAATACCTACACTATTGCTTTACATGGTTCGACAAAAAAGCCCGTGGCCCTACCCAATGTTATCATACGCGCCAACAACCGTGGCGGTGAATTTCGCTTTGAGTGCCCTTCAGAGAGTATAGTAAATATTAAAGGAAACCTGTTGGTGGAAAAGCAGGCTGCAGGAACAATACGGTTTTGCAGCCAGGGAGTAAAAATACATGGAGATTACATTGTGGAGAAGGGTTTTAGAGGTCAGGTAGATCCATTTAAGCCAGTAGAATGATTGGCTTAAAAGAAATTGCAGCAGATTGATGGTACTATGATATCATCTTTACTTTCAGCAAGGATATTTACACAGATCAAAACGGGGGGTATCGATATAAAGTTTTAAGTAGACAAAAGCGCTATCTTTTTATCCTCAGAGATGATTTAACACTTATAATGGGGGGGTAGAGGCCTAAAAAAAAATGGTGGTTAAACAAAAGGCGAGCCCTGCACCCGCCTATTGCCTTTTAACCACCAAAACAAAAACAACATTAACCAATAAAAACAACCAAAAAATGATTAAAATTTTCAGCTCTCTAAAGTAATTAAATTTTAATCGATTCACAAAACTATTTTGCCAAAAAAACTAATTTTAGTGTTCTTTTTTTGGGCTGCCAACCTAACATCTTATA
>JBEPXC010000103.1:0-12418 GCA_041642035.1 Sphingobacteriia bacterium | reverse complement strand
CTAATGCCACTTATTATTGTTCAAAAGCACAATGGGAGAGTGCTCAGAAGCCCAATCCCCGTGAAAAAGCTTCCTTTTTTTCGGAGAATTTCCAGTCTCTTTTCGAAGAAGGACGACTGGAATTTGTACATGAGGACGGAAGCTTTTGCCAGGATGTTGATCTTGAAATCAAATATGGACATACCGATGGTTTGCTTGTGCCTATCATTCATTACAAAGAGAGAAAAATAGCCTATACTGCCGATTTTATTGCTTCTGTCTTTAATATCCCGCTACCTTATGTTCCTTCCTTTGATATAGATCCGCTTAAATCTATGCAGGAAAAGGAAGAATTTTATCGTAGGGCGGTAGATCAGAATTATGTTCTTTTCTTCGAGCATGATTACTATAATCAATGCTGTACACTCAAATTAACTGATAAGGGAGTCAGGGCAGATACTATTTTTACTCTTACTGAAATTTAAATATATTTTCGAATAATCAATAGCAATTGGTGTTGTTATATTTAATGATTTAATTTGTACTGGAAATGCTCTTTAGGCAAGTTCCCGGCTAAATGAACAAGTACTTCAACTAATACTCAAATAAAACTTTGATGCCTTTAAACCATCAGCAAATATACATTTCTTATCAGGGCGATATTCCTCCTGATCAAATTGATATAATAGCCAAAGGGCTTATTGAGAAAGTTTTAGCTGTTCCTATTAAAAAGTATTTTGAGGAAGATTTCAGATCAAAACTGATAGATTCATGTTCTTTATGGATAATGGATTATCCATGCCTTGAATTTATACTCGCTGGCAGCGAAGCATTTAATATTGCTGCTCTACCCGGTATAACGGTGCTGGTTAACGAAACTTTACCCCAAAGCATTTATGAGTTAGATTTACCCGAGAATATTGATTTTGTCAAATACCCTAATCCCCAGAATCTTCTTAAACTACAACTGAAACAAGGACTTAAAAAAGCACTGAAGCATTCAGAAAGAATCCTTGAACACGAGCGTTACAATAGTCTTTTTGTTAAAAGCATACAGCCAAAGCTGATTCTTGATCCACGAACAGGCAAAATTCTTGATGCCAATAAGGCTGCAGCACAATTGTTTGGCAAAGAGATAGACGATATTTTACAACAAGACATCTCCGCATTGCATCCGGAAAGTTTTGATACAATATGCGATAATTTAAATCCGGTACTTCAGGGTGAAAATGCCACGATTAAATTAAAATTCTTACCGTCCGATAATCAACTGAAAGAACTTCAATACAGGCTTAGTCTTATTGTTTGGGGGGGGAAGAAACTTGTACTTTTAAATGTTGACGATATTACAGAAAATGGTAAGGCCTACGAATTGTTTTACCAACAAACCGAAATGCTACGAAATACGCTGGAGTCTATCGATGACCTCTTATTCTCCCTTAACAGGGATGGCGACTTTATTGAGTATTACCAGCCCTCTAATGGTGGTAATCTCACCCTTTCCAGTGATGTATTTGTGGGTAAAAATATTTACGATGTAGGCTTTCCTCTGGATGTGGCAAAGAAATATTTATATACTATTGAACAGGTTATCGATGAAGACAAACCTGAGCAAATAGATTATTATATGGAAGCTTTTGGCTCCAAATTATGGTACAATGCCAAAATATCACCCAGAAAAAATGTTTTTGGCATGGTCGATGGGGTAACGGTGCTGTGCAGAGATGTTACCCGGCAGAAAAGAACTGAAGAAACCCTGAAAATAGCCCGGGATTTTTACCTCACTCTTTTGGCCGATTTCCCAAGTATGATCTGGAAAACCAATACCACTAAAAGAGCTGAATATTTTAATAAAACATGGCTGGAATTTACCGGAAGGGATATTGCAAAAGAAATTAATACCGACTGGGTCGAAAAGATTCATTTAAAAGACACCAGCAGATTTTTGTCGGTTCTCATGAATGCCTACAAAAAGAAGGAAGCCTTTCAAATTGAACATAGATTAATGCATCACTCAGGAGAATATCGCTGGGTAATCAATGCCGGCAGACCTTTTTATAATCTCAATGGGCAGTTCGAAGGATTTATTGGATCCTGTTATGATATTTCCGGACGAAGAAAAGCTGAAGAGATGATGCACCTTCAGAAAAGTGCTATGGAGTCAGCTCTTGAGGGAATTTTAATCATTGAAGATAATGGGTTGGATTACCCCGTTATCTATGCCAACAAAGAGCTGGGAAGGCTCACCAATTCGTCTATAGAAGATGTTGTAGGTGAAAGTTTTCTAGATGTACTTGGATGCCCCCTGGAGGGGAGTATTCAAAATGATTTGATCAAGGCACTAAAGAAAAAGAAAAGATTTAAGGGCGAGTTTCTTTGTACTAAAGTAAAACAGGATGAAAATCCTCAATGGTATCTTTTGTATATGTCACCAGTGAAAGATGAAATCGACAATGTTAATCATTTCATAGCCGTATTAGGTGATATCACAGAAGCCAAACAGGTAGAAAAGACCTTGAGAGAAAAGAATTACCAGCTTCGCAAAACCAATGAAGAACTCGATAGCTTTGTCTACAGTACTTCCCATGAGCTTCGCTCTCCGCTTATGTCTGTTTTGGGGTTGCTAAATCTACTGGAAACAGAGATAGATTTAGAAGACCGAACCACCTATCTATCGATGATAAGAGAATCCATTTCCAGATTAGATAAAATTATTCATGATATTATTGACTACTCTCGCAACTCACGACTGGAAGTAGTTAATGAGAAAATCGATTTTAATGCTATGATTGAGAAGATTATCATCGATCATAAATACAATGAAAACTTTGGGAAAGTGCGCTTCTCTTTAGATGTTAAGGATAATGGTCCTTTTCTTTCTGATAGAAAACGTATTCAAATTATTCTGAACAATTTTATTTCCAACTCAATATGGTTTCATAATTTCAACCAGGATGATCCCTTTGTGGAAATTACAGTAAAGACTTCATCGGTAAATGCTATTATAAGTGTTAAAGACAACGGTATTGGTATCCATGAAAAGCATATGCCAAAATTATATGATATGTTTTATCGAGGGACCGAAAAGAGCAAAGGTAGTGGCATTGGCCTTTACATCGTAAAAGAAATCGTTGATAAACTTAATGGTAGTATACAGGTGCAATCAAGCCCTGAATCGGGTACTACTTTTACAGTAGATTTACCTAATTTCATCAACAGAAATTACAATATCGTTTCTCTGTCTGAATCAGACAGTCTGAGTTTTTAATATGTAATGATTCAATAAGGGTTTAAAAGAACTTTAAATATAGGAGCTATGGATCTGGACAAAGTGCTGCTCATCGATGATAGTGAAATTGACAATATGGTCAATAAAAGAGTAATAGATAAAACAGGGCTTTCATCTGTTGTTGTGGTTCGAAATTCAGCACAATCTGCCATTGATTATCTGCTGGATATCTCCGTTTCAAACAGGGAACTGATTCCCGAGGTAATATTTCTTGATATACGTATGCCCGAAATTGATGGGTTTGGCTTTCTTGAATTATTTGAAAATCTGCCCCAGGCAGTGCATTCCAAATCAAAAATTGTTATGCTTTCTTCATCTATTGATGCTGAGGATTACAAAAAAGCAATGGATAACCGATTCGTAAAACAGTTTTTAAATAAACCTCTGCATAAGGAATCGGTTTTAAATCTCACCAATGTGTAAAAGAACTCATTGAACTTAATGAACTGAACTGTACTTTACAATCCTTAAATGAAACACCCTGACACTATAAACCAGATCCAATAAAAACATCAATGAACATAGCGGATCTTTCAGGAAAATTACTCCTTTCCAATATTGTCTATTTTAGTTGTTCTGAAACTGGCTTGATCAATTCTGTGTCGGATAATGTGCACACGGTGTTTTCTAAATCTGCTGTTGAATTTACCGGCAAAAATGTTTTACGGTTTATTCCCCGCATGCAGCGAGAAGAGGTACTTTATAATTGTTTTCTTATTCAGGAAACGGGCAAAGCAAAATCATTTATTCTCTCCCTTTTTATAAATGAAAAAGAAACAACAAGTTTTTGTATTCGGGTAAGTTATCATAAAGATGTAGGATTCCTCTGTGTGCTTATGCCTGCCGGCAATCGTTTAAATGGTCAGGATGAAAAAAGTTTCCGTCAATTAGAGGTGATGCGAACAACCCTTGAATCAATCGATGATTTTGTATTTGTCCTTGACCATAATGGACTGTTCTCGGAGTTTTATAGCCATACCAATAAACTCCTGTTAAGTGGATTTTCATCCTCTTTCAAAGTGGGTAGTCCGCTATCAGAAGTCGGTTTCCCCGATCATGTAGCAGAGCTTTTCAATAAAGCAATCATTCAGACCCGCTCCACCCGAAAGCCCACTCAGATAAATTATTCCATCAGGGCATTTGGCGGAGAACTCTTCTACCTGGCAAAGATATCGCCCCGGTTTACCCTCAAAGATGAATTTGAAGGCGTTACCATTGTATTGCGTGATATTACCACGAGCGTAAAATCAGAGAAACAGTTGAAGAATTCACTCGATTACTACCTTACCGTACTCGATAATTTTCCCAACCCCATCTGGCGCTCCAATGCCTTGAAACGATTGGACTATTTTAATAAAACCTGGGTAGAATTTACCGGCATTGAGGCTCATCAACAACACGAGCACGGATGGCATAAGAGTGTTTTCCCCCAGGATTTACAACGGGTTATTCAGGAATTTGATGAAAAATTTAGTGCAAGGAAGCCCTTTTCTCTCGAATACAGACTCATTCATCATTCAGGGAATTACCGATGGGTGAAAAACTTCTGTCAGCCCCTGTATGATTACCTGGGACACTTTGCCGGTTATATGGGCAGTTGCTTTGATATTGATGAAATAACTACTACTCAAAATCTTCTACAGGAAAGTGAATCCAGATATCGCGCTATGGTCCAGGAGCAAAGTGACCTGGTTGTTCGATGGAAATCAGACATGTCGATAAGTTTTGTAAACAGAAGCTTTAAGTTCTTCTTTAATAAAAATCAGCAACAACTGATAGGCCAAAACTGGTTGGATCTTTTTGATGAAAGCCAAAGAATGAAACTCAGAGATCAAATTGGTCAATTCATCAATGGAAATAAGACAGGCTTTTTTGAAACAGAAATTCCCAATGCAAACAATCACATCTTGGTTTATCAATGGTTAAATAGCCCTATTTGCAATAAGCAGGGAATTGTTATTGAATATCAATCTGTGGGAAGAGATATTACCGAAAAAATTGAAAAAGAAAGAGAGAATCAAAACCTGTTGCTTAGACTGAATGAGAAAGTTAAAGAGCTCAGTTTATTAAATCTGGTTTCACGTTATATACATGATGGTGTTGGGGAGCAAAAACTCTTTAAAAACCTTACAAATGATATCTCAAGAAGCTTTCTTATCCCCTCAGCAACCCATACGCTTATTGAATACAAAGGACATTCTTATTCGAGTCTGGATTTTGCAATTCCCGCCAAATACTCCCAGATATCCTATATGTTCGATAATCAGCGAAGGGGTAAAATTACAGTTTACCGTGATTTGGAGGTTCCGCGTGTTAAGGATGCTGAGTTTATAGAAGAAAATGAGTGGGTGCTGATCAAAACCGTTTGTGAGATGCTCAATTCTTATTTCCTTAAACTGGAAGCAGACAAAAGATTGAAGCAGAGTGAATTGCGATTCAGTGAGCTCTTTGAAAACGTGATGGATATCGTTTTTAGTACCGATGGCAACGGGAAAATCCTGAAAATAAATTCAGCAGCGAATAAGATTTTAGGATATACTTCTTTTGATGGCAAAAGTTTATGGGATTTTGCTGTTCCTTCAGAAAAGAAGTCCGTTGTGAGTCTTTTAGAAAAAGCAATTCAGGAAAGACAACAATCATTCACCTTCGAAACTAGAATTCTGTCGATCAAAGGTGATATCGTATTTCTTCAAATTGGTGGTATTATAAAATATGACGAGCAGGGAGGGCCATTGGAAATATTTGGAATAGCCAGAAATAATACTGAGCGAAGAAAGCTCGAGCAGAATATAATGAAAACAGTCATCACCACCGAAGAAAAGGAGCGAAAACGATTTGCTGAGGATTTGCATGATGGTATTGGTCCTTTGTTGTCAGGATTGAAAATGTATCTCCAACAAGGCACCCTGGAGAATGATTTGAATGAAAAGCAACAAAAAGTTCTCAAATATTGTCGTGAGCTTGTTGATGAAGCCATCGGACAAACTCGTAGTATTGCCAACAATTTAACCCCAAGTGTTTTAAATGACTTTGGACTCGAAAAGGCACTACATTCTCATGTTTCTAAAATTAATGCCATCGGTAAATTTACCGTGAATCTTGATATTAAAATAACACTTGAACATGTTGAAAATGATGTCGCTCTGGCCGTGTACAGGATTGTGAGCGAATTAATCAACAATGCTCTGAAGCATGCTGATTGTAAATCTATTGATATCATCATCGATATTAGAGAAACTATTTTGTCCATGATTTACATGGATGATGGCAGGGGGTTTGCTACTTCTAAAAGAGGATTGGATAATACAGGAGCAAAATTAGGAATCAACAGCATATATAACCGTGTTCATTCTTTAAATGGCAGCATAATTCTCAAGTCCCAAATCGGGGAAGGTGTATTTGTTAAGATATACCTGCCGCTAAAGGGCTGAATATCCTTTTCTATGATATAAAGGGATTCAGTGATTCTTAACCTAAAAAGATTTTATTTTATTTGTTTTTACATATAAATACGGATGTTTTCTATTTTCTGATTACTTACTTTTGGTTATTGGATTTCATGAAGTGAATTGATGATAAGATTGAGTATTGACCTGTTCTTAAATTCAGCAGTAAAATTTACAGGTATGTATTATTTATTTGCTGTATTGACTGTAATTCTATAACCCACAAATAGTTTATATATGGCTCACAAGATTTTTATAGTAGATGATCATTTCATTTTCAGAAATGGATTAAAAGACCTTTTGACAGAAGTGCCTGATGTTGATGTGATTGGTGAAGCCGAATCGGGTGAGCAGTTTCTTACCATGCTGCCCGATGTATCGCCTGATATCATTTTTATGGATATAAAAATGCCTGGGATGAATGGCATTGAAACCACCAGAAAAGCTCTTGAGTTGAAGCCTGATTTGAAAATTCTCGCTCTCAGTATGTTCGGAGAAAATGAATATGTAGAAGAGATGTTGCAGGCGGGTGCAATGGGATACCTTCTGAAGAATATAGGCAAGGAAGAACTTGTAAAGGCCATCAATAATATTTCACAGGAAAAAGGTTATTTCAGCGATGAGATTTTAGTCATGGTTACACGGAAGGTTTTTAATGCAAAACAGGAAAATAAGGAGAAAAGTATACTTGATAGTTTTACCAAGAGAGAAATAGAAGTGCTACAGTTGGTTAGCCAGGGGTTCTCTAATGCTGATATTGCCGAAAAGTTAAAAATTAGCCCCCGTACAGTTGGCGGACACCGCAATAACATGCTATCAAAATCAGGCTTAAAAAATACCGCGGCTCTGGTTAGTTTTGCCCTGAAAAACAACGCCATCACTTCCTGAAGAAAGGTAATGCCAGATCAAAAAAAAGGGTTGTCTTTTCACAAAGACAACCCTCACACCACTAACACTGTAAAACAATAAAACCAAAAACATGGATTTCTGTATCGAAATCCAATTTTGTGAATACATGCCAGTGCATTTTGCACTGGCATAAAATAAGGAAGCAACTTGCCATTGGATAGATAAATCTGATACCTCCCCATTCAGAGAGAAACAGACAAGCTATTTTCAAAATGTATCCGACAACACTTGAAAGCTGCGCCTGATTCTCTGACATATCGTAATTAATCTGTCTCCATCTAATATCATCGTGTTTACAATGACTCTTCTCTTAGTTTAATTACCGACTCTGTCTGACTATCATCAGGCAAGTTGCTGTATTGTTAATTTCGTTTATACGTCGAAATAATCTAATCCCAAATCTTTAAAGAACAATCGTAGGTCAAATATAATACAGCTGTGATGTTTACACAATTCGTTTATTCACTCAAATTTTACTAGGTATTTACCACAGTGGTTCTGGCCTGTTTTTTTGGATCCCAAGGTATGGGTCGTACTCGACATTAACCACAATATCAGACACATACACAAAGAAAAGCCTCTCTTAACCCATAGCATTAACGAATAAAATAAGCTCAAATAGTGCGTTCTTTTTATATGAAACTAAATTATTTTAATTACCAATTTACCGAATTGATCTTGATTTTCCATCTGTTTAAATGCTATTTCTGTATCTTCCATGGGGAAAATTTTATCTATCTCAGGATTTAAACTATGTTTATCAATAAAATTCAACATAGATTCAAAATCAGTAGGACTACCCATTGTTGTACCTAATATAGATGCTTGTTTCCAAAATATTTTTGCAGGGGTTATATCTGTTATTTTTCCGGCCGTGCCTCCAAAAATAACAATACGACCCCCTATCTTTAATAAAGAGAGCAGTTTGCTAAAGTTTTCACCCCCGGCACTGTCTACAATCAACTCAAATCCCGCTGTGGCCATTTGGCTTATTTGTTTATCCCAATCACCCTCGGTATAGAGTACCCCTCCCGTGGCACCTGCTTGTATTGCTTTTTTTATTTTCTTCTCCGAACTGCTGCTTACAAAAACATTAGCCCCGGCTGCAAGAGCAAACTTGAGCATAAACATGGCCACACCCCCTCCAATTCCTGTGATAAAGATATTCTCTCCCTGTTGAAGCTCTCCCCTGGTAAATAAGGCCCTATAAGCAGTTAACCCGGCCAAAGGAAGAGCCGCAGCCTGCTCAAATGTATAATTTCCAGGTTTAGTCCATACACTTTTAAAGGGTACACAAATATATTGGGCAAACGTTCCTGGGGTGGGCAATCCTAATATGTGAAAGTTACTGCTATGAAAATCATTGTTATCACCCCAATCCAAGCCCGGATTTATGATCACTTCTCTGCCCAGATTGCTTTTGTCGATCAGAGAACCCACAGCATCTATGATACCTGCACCATCCGATCCTGGTATACATGGATATTTGCTCCCCTGGTATATACCTTTTTTGATCCAGTAATCTCTTCGGTTGAGTGCAGCTGCGACAATTTTTATTCTTACTTCATCAATGGCGGGTTCTGGCTTTTCAACCTCCTGGATGCTGCATGGTGCATCGGGACTCTTAAATTGTATTGCCTTCATGTAGAATGGTATTTGTAGATATTAGGAAATAAGTAATCAATTTAAACTGGTCAAAGCATATATAGTAATAAAACCATAGCTCAAATCAAATAGTGTTTTTATGGGGCCGTAATTTTATTTGCAATTTATATCATACGGTGTGCAATTTAGGCTATACATATTAAACACCATTTTATTGGCATTGTTTGCCTCGAATTAAATCAGGAGGGATGATGCATCAGGACTGAAGAGATACACCTAAGAATATAACACAAGCTGAGTAAAGCAAAAGGGTTGAATCGAAATTCAACCCTTTTCTCAACTAACTTAATCAACCAATCAATCAAACACCAGGATGATTACATCCTGAATTCATTGTTTATCTGCCATAATGAAAGGGCATGATCATTATTTTACAAATAACATTTCGCGATATTTCGGAAGCGTCCACATTTCATCGTCTACCAGGACTTCAAGTTTATCAACATGATAGCGGATGTCATCCAGGTAGGGCTTAACTTCATTACAATAAAATTTGGATTTTTCATGGGCTATTTCCAGCAAATTGGCTTCTTTTCGCTTGTCAATCATTTCCTGTACAAGGGTTCTGATGCAGGAGATATGATCAGATATCTTACTGATGATGTATTTCTGCAAATCGGCCTGAGTGGTAAACTGTTCATCAGAAAGGATTTCCTTTAATCCCTTAACGTTGTCCACCAGGATATTCTGATAGCGTATAGCCGTAGGTATAATATGGTTACCTGCCAGATCAGCCAGAACCCTTGATTCAATCTGTATTACTTTGGCATAATTCTCATGGCGGATTTCCCAACGTGCTTCCAGCTCCTTCTCCGAGAAGATGTTGTGATCGGCAAAGAGCTTTTTCGTTTTGGATGTAATATAGGCCGAAAGAGCATCGGGAGTGTTTTTCATATTGGATAACCCACGTTTGGCTGCTTCTTCAACCCATTCCTGGCTGTATCCGTTTCCTTCAAACAAAATTGGCCATGACTTTGAAATATAATCTCTAAGGATTTTAAAAATGGCTTCATCTTTTTCCTCTCCTTTGTTGAGAGCTGTATCCAGAGTCTTTCTGAACTGTTTCAGCTGATCAGCAAGAATGGTATTTAAGGTAATCATGGCCGGTGCGCAGTTGGCAGCTGATCCAACAGCCCTGAATTCAAATTTGTTACCCGTAAAAGCTATAGGAGAGGTTCTGTTGCGGTCGGTATTATCAAGAATGATTTGAGGGATTTTTCCTATGTTGAGCTTCAGTTCAGTCTTTTCTTCGGGTGTCATTTTGCGATCCTTTACTTTCTTCTCCAGCTCGTGTAAAACCTTGGTAAGCTGAGTGCCGATAAAAACAGATATGATAGCCGGGGGTGCTTCATTGGCTCCCAGACGGTGATCATTTCCTGCAGAGGAAATGGCTGCTCTCAATAAATCGGCATGATCATGAACTGCCTTTATAAAATTGATAAAAAAAGTAAGAAACAAAAGATTTGTTTTTGGGGTATGCCCCGGACTAAGGAGATTCTTGCCTGTATTGGTTGCCAATGACCAGTTGTTGTGCTTACCACTGCCATTTATTCCGGCAAATGGCTTTTCATGAAAAAGAATTCTGAATTTGTGCTTTTTAGCCACCTTGTCCATGATTACCATTACAAGTTGATTGTGATCAACAGCAATATTGGCTTCTTCGTATACGGGGGCGAGCTCAAACTGATTGGGTGCAACTTCATTGTGACGGGTTTTTACCGGAATACCCAATCGCCAGGCTTCGTATTCAAACTCTCTCATAAACATTCTTACCCGTGGGGCGATGGCTCCAAAATAGTGATCTTCAAGTTGCTGACCTTTTGCAGGGGCATGTCCGGTAAGTGTGCGTCCGGTCATGGTTAAATCGGGTCGGGCATAAAATAAAGCTTCATCTACCAGAAAATACTCCTGCTCCCATCCCAGGGTCGGATATACACGGGTAATACTGCGATCGAACAGCTGGCATACTTCAGTGGCCTGATGATCAACTGCTGCGAGGGTTTTTAGCAATGGTGTCTTAAAGTCAAGGGCTTCACCGGTATAGGAAACAAAGATAGTGGGTATACATAAGGTGCCATCCATGATAAAAGCTGGCGAAGAGGGGTCCCAGGCAGAATAGCCCCGGGCTTCAAAAGTGTTTCTAATGCCTCCACTGGGAAAACTGCTGGCATCAGGTTCCTGTTGCACCAACTGGCCTCCATCAAACTGCTCTATACTTCGGTTGTCGGAAGATGGGCTGAAAAAGGCATCATGTTTCTCCGCTGTGGCTCCATTTAAAGGGAAAAACCAGTGCGTGTAGTGTGACGATCCTTTACTGATTGCCCATGCACGCATGGCTGAGGCTACCTGGTCCGCTATTTTTTTATCTATTTTCTCTGATTTTTCGATGTTCTCCGTGATGCTTTTGTAAACATCGTCGGGAAGGTATTCCCGCATGGCTCGATCATCAAAGACATCCTTCGCGAAATATTCGGATACTTTGGTGGGTAATTCGGCCTGAATTAAGGGTTCATGGCTCAGGGCTTCCTTAAGTGCTGTAAATCTTCTGTTGCTCATAAGTGGTAAAAATTAAAGTTTGCACGGCAAAAGTACTAAAAAAAATATAGTATACAATAAAAAACATACATTTGTACAAATACTAACAAAAAAACAGGGGGTGTTTAGGATTAAAGATAACAAATTTATGCGAAGCCTTGTTTTTTGCTGAGGATATTCTTGTTTATTGCTCTTTTAAACATCATTGTCCAAAAGGGTAACTTACCCCATTATTTCAAAGGCATTCTATTAATTTTATATACATTTACCTAAATTTGTTGAGAGAATGAATACGGGAGCAACTTTTATACTTTTTCTCCGTAAATATTATTATTGATTAGTGTTTTTATAAATATTTTTATATTGAGGGCAAAGCAAATTTGTATAGTGATTCTTTTGCTTGTTTTGGCAGGCAGAGTAGCAGTAAGTCAGGGAAGGCAACCCCAGGAAAAAGAGCCTCCTATGACGCGCATACTCTTTATCTTTGATGCCTCGCAAAGCATGTTTGCCCGATGGCAAAGTGATATGCGCATCAATATTGCCCGAAACCTACTCATAGAACTGCTGGATAGTCTTGAGAATACGCCAAATACTC
>JBEPXC010000102.1:0-12420 GCA_041642035.1 Sphingobacteriia bacterium | reverse complement strand
TGATATCCCTGGCTTTTGAGAAACTCCAGCCTGTCGAATGTGGCTTGTGGAGTAACAATTCCACGTCCGGGTACAATAGGATAATTTTCCATTTTTTTCCGTGTATAAACACAAAGATAACAAAAAAAAGAAGATTTAATTGCTACTAAAGGTAAAATAAAACAGACAAAACAACCTAATCAAACAATTCGGTATCATTTAATTGTCATTTTACGGGACAAGAACACATGAGCCTGGGCAGGCTAAAGGGCATAAAAAAAAAGTATCCCATTCAGGAGACACTTTTTCTTAAAAATAACCTATTACATAAGATGAAATTTATTCATTGTCAAGTTCAACCAAAAAGGGTTGTCCGCTAACCAATACCTTGCTCGTGGTAAGATCTTCCACAAATATTGATGCGATCCTCTTTTTCCATTCCATTTGAAGATAGAGTTATTAGTATTGGTAGCATTTTCAACAGGTGATTGTTTATATGCATTAAAATCAAAATCCAAACAATTCCGGCAACCATAAACTGATCTGAGGGAAATAGGTAACCAGCATCAGCACCACGATCATAGCAATAAAGAAAGGGATCAATGGTCTTATAACCTGTTGAATGCTCACTTTGGCAACACTGCAGCCTATAAACAGTACCGACCCTACAGGTGGGGTGCATAAGCCCACACTCAAATTCATCACCATAACGATTCCAAAATGTATGGGATCCATACCCAGCCCTACCACCACAGGAAGAAAGATGGGGGTGAAAATCAAAACGGCAGGTGTCATATCCATAAATATACCTACAAACAGTAATATAAGGTTGATTACCAGTAGAATAATGATAGGATTGGAGCTCAACGAAAGTAAGCCCGCGCTTACACTCTGAGGGATGTTGGTATAGGACATAACCCATGATAATCCCATCGAGGTAGCTACCAGAAACAACACGATGGCCGTAATCCCTACTGTACGAAGCAGTATTTGTGGTAAATCCTTAAAGGATATCTGTTTGTAAATCATAGAAAGAATAAGGGTGTACAATACTGCAATGGCTGACGCTTCGGTAGCTGTGAAATACCCTGCAATGATACCGCCAATAACAATTACCAGCAGAAAAAGACTGGGAATAGCGTCAAGGAATTTAAAGAAACCGGTTTTAAAACCCACCAGCTCCCCAACGGGATATTTCTTCTTGTAGGCAAAAATGGCGGCTACAGTCATCAGGATTAAGCCCGTAAGGATGCCGGGAATATAGCCCGCTAAAAATAAGGCTGCGATAGAAGCACCTCCACTGGCAAGACTATAAACAATAAGGATGTTGCTGGGGGGGATGACCAGACCGGTAGTAGCTGAGGTAATGTTTACCGCTGCACTGTATGCCGGGTCGTATCCCTCTTCCTTCATCTTAGGAGTCATAAAGCTGCCGATGGCTGATGCCGATGCAGCTGCAGAGCCTGAGATGGCTCCAAAAAGCATATTGGCAATAATATTTACAAAGGCTAAGCCTCCGGGAAGCCTACCTACCAGTACCTTGGCAAAATCAATAAGCCGTATGGCAATACCTCCCTGGTTCATCAACTGACCTGCAAGGATAAAAAAGGGTATGGCCAGAAGGGCAAAACTATCAAGAGCAGTAGCCATGCGTTGGGCTAAGGTGGTAAATGCCGGTAAAGGCATAATGCTCAGTAAAAGCGTTATGCCACCCGATATACCAATACTGTATGCAATGGGAACTCCCAAAACCAACAATGCAATAAAAGAGATTACCAGTACAATTATTTCAAGATATTCCATGGGGTAATATTTTCTTTTGGGTTATTGAATTTCAACATTTTCAGCCTTTGAATGCCATACCTGGTAAATGTCATGGATGGCATAATAGATGATGAACAGTCCGCTGATGGGCAATACTATATATACATATCCTATAGGTACACGCAGTGCCGATGAGACCTGCTCCAGATGAAAAGATATATATACCAGGTTGGAACCTCCACCAATAAGAATGATTAAGGCGAAAAGAGAAACCAATACATTGATTAAAATGGTCTGCACTCTTTTTTTGCTTTCGGAGAGCTTTGCCGACAGCAGGTCGATGGCCAGATGTTGCTTCTGTCCTGTGGCATATGCAGCTCCCATTAAACCGACCCAGATGAGCAGATATCCGGCCAACTCATCGGTAAAAGAGCTTGGGTGTTGGAAAATAAACCGGCTGGCCACCTGCCACAAAACGTTAAGGACCAATACACCCATCAAGATGGTTACCAATCCCCCCAGTAGGTTGTCTATAAGTTTTCTATGATTCATCCTATTCGTTTTTTATTTCTTTAATGTGATGCGATTTGAATTCATCAGGGTGAAACCCATTATTGCAATTTTTGAATATCCTTGATCAAACCCGAGAGTTTCGGGTCGTTTTCGTAAGCATCATAAAGAGGTTGTACCATATCAATAAAAGGTTGTTTGTCGGGATAATAAATGGTTACTCCGGCATCCTGTACTTGCTCTAATGCATGTCTTTCTGATTCTATCCACAGATCACGTTGATGAATAGCCGATTCATTGGCTGCTTCCTGAAGCCATTGTTGTTCCTGTGGAGTAAGCTTATCCCATATCTTGGTACTGATGAGCAGCACATCGGGTATGGTAGAGTGTTCATTGAGGGAGTAATGTTTACATACTTCGTAATGGTGAGAAAGATAGAAACTGGGAGGGTTGTTTTCGGCCCCGTCTACCACGCCGCCTTGCAGAGCTGTATAGAGCTCTCCCCAAGATATGGGCGTGGGTGAACCCCCAAGGGCTCTCATCATATCAACTGCCGAAGGACTGGGCATTACCCTGATCTTTAAACCTCTGAGTTGAGAAGGATCTTCAATGGGCCGGTCTTTGGTATAAAAGCTTCGGCTTCCGGCATCGTAAAAAGTCAAACCTCTAAGCCAATATTCCTGGCCGTCTTCCAGGATTTTGCGGCCTATGTCGCCATCGAAGACTTTTTGCGAGTGTTCACGGCTGGTGAAAATATAGGGCAAGCCAAAGACACGATAGGAGGGAGCAAAACTCTCCATAATGGCGGCCGATACCTTGGTGATGGCCAGGCTGCCAATCTGAAGCATTTCAACATTTTCACGTTCTGATCCAAGCTGGCCACTGGGGTAAATATCGATGCGCATATGACCGTTTGACTTTTCATGTACTTTTTCGGCCATATATTCCATTCCCTGGTGCACCGAATGAGTCGGATCCAGTCCATGGGCCAGTTTTAATACGGTGGTATGATCTCTTTCTGTGCATGAGGACATTAAGATGGCCGCACCGGCAAACAACAAAGAAACCTTTTGTGCTATAATTTTATGTAACATATACATGCATTTTTTTAATATTAAGAACGGCAAAGATGCGTATTAGCTCTTTCTTAATCCCCTGATTCTTTTCAGCATGATGGAAAGATGTTTGGCACGATCGGTCAAAAGGGCAAAGTTAAGCTCTTTTATGATATCATTGCTAATCAGTTGACTGCCCATTCCTACACAACTTACACCTGCTTTAAACCAGGCTTTGAGATTTTCTTCATCCGGAGTAACGCCTCCTGTTGGCATAATGCTGCTCCAGGGCATAGGGCCTTTTACCGCTTTTACAAATTCAGGTCCTCCTACCTGAGTGCCGGGAAATATTTTTACGATTTCTGCCCCCAACTCTTCAGCACGCGAAATTTCCGTTACCGAGCCACATCCGGGCGACCAGAGTATTTTGCGACGGTTGCACACAATAGCCATATCCTCCTTTAAAACAGGGGAAACAATAAAGTTGGTGCCCAGTTGAATGTACAAGGCAGCCGTTCCTGCATCCATTACAGAGCCTGTTCCCAGAATTACCTCGGGTAATTCCACACTTACTCTTTTATTTAGTACAGAAAAGACCTCATGGGCATATTCACCCCTGTTGGTAAATTCAAAAACCCATAGTCCACCCTGATAACATGCTTTTATAACCTCAAAACAAATCTCGGGATCGGGATGATAAAACACTGGGATAATCCCGGATTTCTCCATGGCCAGTGCGGTTTGTATTCTTGTATATCTTGCCATATTCGTTTTTTGTGATACAATCGATTGTACAAAAATAGGTAAACTTTTGGTCAATAAAAGCAAAATGGAAAGTTTTTTTCTAACATACCCTTCGGCTCCGCTCAGGGTACCGGACAAAAGGGGATGAGTAGAGTTGAAACCACCCTTCTATTTCACATACTATATTGGAGAACCGATAGTTGAGCTAAATCCGAACTATTCTTCAACTCCACTCACCTTATTGGTGAACCGACGGTTGAGTGGAGCCTAAACCACTCTTCAACTTTATTGACTGTATTGGATAAAAGAGTGGTTGAGCAGAGGCCAAACCACCCCACATCATATAAGATGGATAAATTGATACAATCGATTGTATAAATTTTGTACCTTTGTATTGATCAATTAAAATTACTCTTTTCATCAAAGAAGCCTAATGGTACCAAAAAAGAAATATACCATTTCTGATATTGCAAGTGAACTTAATACCAGCACTTCTACTATTTCCAGGGCTTTGCAGGATAGTCCCCGCATTAGTCTGAAAATGAGAAAGGCCGCTCAGGATTTGGCACGCAAGCATAATTATGAACCCGATTTTCGTGCTTCCAGTCTTAGAAAAGGCAGCGGACGCACCATCGCGGTGATGCTGCCTAAGATTGATCGTCACTATTTTGCCACGGTGTTAAGTGGAATTGATGAAGTAGCTGCACCTGCAGGGTATAGTGTGCTGATATGCCAGTCGTTCGAATCCTATGAAAAGGAAAAGCAATTGGTGAAGAACCTAATGCATGGCCGGGTCGATGGTATTATTTCCTCCATCTCCATTGAAACCAAAAAATTCCGGCATTTCGAGCAGCTTATTACAAAGGGGTTACCTTTGGTTTTCTTCGACCGGGTATGCGAGAATGTTAAAGCCAGCAAAGTAATGGTTGATGATTATCTTGGAGCCTCTATGGCCATGGAGCATCTGGTTGCCAATGGATGCAAGAGAATTGCGCATTTTTCAGGTCCTCAGCACATTAATGTATACCGAAATCGTACAAAAGGCTATTACGATATACTCAAGAAGTATAATATGGAGCCCGATGAAGCCCTCGTATTTAAAGATGCCATCACCCGTGATGAAGGGTGTGGCGCTATGCAGAAAATACTCCTGTTGGATCAGCTGCCTGATGCTATTTTCTCCTCGGGCGATTATTCTGCCCTGGGAGCCATTTTGTGTGCCCGTAAAGCCGGAATAAAATTCCCTGAGCAAATCGCCATTACCGGTTTTGCCAACGAACCATGGGATTCATTTTTCGACCCACCTCTCACCTCTATAGATCAACATGCCTTTGAAACAGGCAAGCAGGCAGCTACTCTGTTGTTGCAACAAATAGAAAGTAAGGATGAGAGCTTTGTCCCCCGCACTATTGTTTTAAGCCCTGACCTCATCATTCGAAAATCCTCTCAAAGGAAGAAACTTAAATCAATTCTTTAAGGGTTTGAGTTTACTCTTTTTTAAATTTGTACAAACGATTGTATTATTAACCCTATAAAAATCTCAAATTATGAATTATTCCATCAGATATGCAACCCATCCGCGCGATTTTGTTTCTTATGATACCTCGCGAATTAGAGAAGAATTTCTTGTAAGCAATATTTTCACCCCCGACGAGATTAATCTGGTATACTCCATGTATGATCGATATATCGTTGGAGGCACTATGCCGGTAAGCAAAACAGTAATACTGGAGACCATCGATCCCATCAAGGCTGATTTCTTTCTTCACCGGCGCGAAATGGGTGTGATTAATGTAGGTGGCACCGGCATTATAACCGTCGATGGTACAACCTATGAATTGAAATACCAGGAAGCCTTGTATATTGGTATGGGCGATAAAAACGTTTCCTTTGCCAGTCTCGATGGCAACAAACCTGCACATTTTTATATCAATAGTGCTCCTGCTCACCGGGCCTGCCCTGATAAACATGTTACTCTGGCTGATGCCCAATCTGTTGAAATGGGTTCGCTGGAAACCTCCAATGCCCGTACCATCAATAAACTCCTGGTAAACCAGGTGCTTGATACCTGCCAGCTTCAAATGGGAATGACTATTCTCAAACCCGGCAGTGTATGGAATACCATGCCACCTCATGTACATTCACGCAGAATGGAAGCCTATTTTTATTTTGAAGTACCCGAAAACCAGGCCATTTGTCATTTTATGGGGCAGCCCAACGAAACCAGGCCCATCTGGATGAAAAATCACGAAGCCGTCCTTTCTCCTTCCTGGTCTATTCATGCCGCTGCAGGTACTTCCAATTATATCTTTATATGGGGTATGGCAGGTGAAAACCTCGACTATGGCGATATGGATATGGCTAGTATCAGCGATATACGGTAATTAAGAACTAAGAACTAAGAACTAAAAAATAAAAGTGAAAAATTAAAAGTGAAAAGTGAAAGAGCTGATGATGTTTAGATACGGAAGTAAGCCGGGACAAGCGTCACCCTTCCCTATCTGTAGGGAAGGGCCGGGGATGGGTCGATTAACTAAAAGCTAAAAACTAAAAGCTAAAAGTGAAAAATGAGTCCCCTTTTAACAATCCAACCATCCAACCATCCAACAATTAAACAATTAAACAAATAAACTCATAAACAAAATAAAACATGTCACTTCAATTATTTGATTTAACAGGAAAAACTGCCTTGCTTACCGGTGCAACTCATGGCCTGGGTATGGCTATGGCAAAAGGCCTGGCAGCTGCCGGAGCCAAAATTATTATTAACGACAGAATGCCTGAGCGTATTGACATGGCTTTAGCTGAATACAAAAAAGCAGGCGTTGATGCCAGCGGATATATCTTTGATGTTACCGACGAAGCCGCCGTGTCACAACAACTCGACCTTATGGAAAAAGAAGTCGCTCCTATTGATATTCTGATTAATAATGCGGGTATCATAAAAAGAACGCCTATGCTCGAAATGGAAGTAAGTGATTTCCGTCAGGTGATTGATATTGACCTGGTCGGGCCTTTTATTGTGGCCAAGAAATTTGCTGCCAGTGTAGTACGCCGAGAGGCTGGCGGAAAAATCATCAACATCTGCTCCATGATGAGCGAGCTGGGAAGGAACTCTGTTTCTGCCTATGCTGCTGCCAAAGGTGGATTAAAGATGCTTACCCGCAGCATGGCCACTGAATGGGCCAAATACAATATTCAAACCAACGGTATTGGTCCGGGATATTTTGCAACAGCTCAGACAGAGCCCATCAGAGTCGATGGTCATCCCTTCAACGATTTTATCATCAACCGCACGCCTCAAGGCAGATGGGGCGAACCCGAAGAATTGCAGGGAGCTGCTATATTCCTTGCTTCTGCGGGATCTGATTTTGTAAACGGGCACGTGCTCTATGTGGATGGCGGTATACTGGCAACAATTGGTAAGCCTTATGGTGAATAATTGCACTCATTTTTGTATATTTGTTTTTATTATTCACTTTAAAAAATAGCATTATGACAGCACAATTATCTGCTTTTATAGAAAGAAATGTATGGATGTTGCTTTTGGCTTTTGCCTTTGCGGCTTGCCAGCAACAGGGAGAACGGGTTATTGTTCTGGAAAACACTTCTGGACTGCTTCGTGTAGACCAGCCTGTAATCCTAACGCGTATTGAGCTGGAAGAACAATTAACCTCAGTACCGTCCGGTATGGTGCCAGTGCTTCTTTCCGAAACAGGAGATACCATCCCGGCGCAGGTTGATGACCTCACAGGTGATGGTACATGGGATGAATTATTTTTTCTTTATACTATGAATCCTGAATCCAGCTATAGTATCGAAGTAGTATTTTTAGATGAAGCTACAGCGCCCGTTTTTGATACACGAACCAATATTAGGATGGCCGAAATCACAGAAGATGGGCAATACATTGAAACAGAACATGCCCCCCGCCTTACTCCTGAACAGGGACAGGCAGGTGGAATTTATCATCTGGAAGGCCCGGGCTGGGAGAATGAGTTGGTAGGTTTTCGCAATTATCTTGATGCCCGCAACGGGATGGACATCTTTGGTAAAGTAACCCCCGAAATGGTATTAGACAGAGCCGGTATTGATGAAGACTATCACCAGATGCAGGATTGGGGACATGACATTCTTATGGTCGGTGCATCCCTGGGTTCAGGCGCATTGGCTATTGAAAAAGATGGCAACTTGCATCGAATTGCTCCTGAAGCCAAAGGTTCATACGAACTGCTCTCCGAAGGCCCCCTACGTTCAATATTCAGATTGCGCTTTTACGAATGGGTGATAGATGGCACCGAATATAATCTGGTACAGGATATCTCTATTCATGGAGGTGCCTGGTACTATGAAAGCAAGGTTTATTTTTCCGGTCTTACCGAAGATATTAACCTGGTGGCTGGTATTACAACCATTTCCCTTGGCGACAAAGAAGCACAGGTGAAGGAAAATGTAGAAGGTTGCGCTGCCATTATATCTACCCATGGCCAGCAGGCTTATGCCGGTGAAAACCTGGGCATGGCCATCATGCTGTATCAGGATGATTTTACCGGAACAGAGCGTGTAGGGGAGGATGCCGAGGGCATCAACAGCTCCGTGCTGGTGAAGATGCCCGTGCAAATGGACAAAGCTATACAACATAGATTTTATGCCTGCTGGGAAGTTACCGATAATAGGTTTGCCGATGAGGATTATTTCAACAATTTTCTTGAAATAGAAGCAGCCGAAATGTGTAATCCTATAGAAGTATCTTTTCGTTAATGGTATTGCGCTTTAGTTACTGAAAGATTTTTACATAAAAATGATGCCCCCTTTTTCTGAAATGAAAAAGGGGGCGTTTTGATTAGGAGCAGGAGAAAAACGCTGTTATCGCCGGAAAGCCGATGCTTTCAAAATATTTAGATAAATGTAATAACATATTAAATTTGTTTTATATTTGTCACCTTAAACACTGTAGTATGTATTATGTGTTCGAAAGGGGGGAACAAAGAGGCGGAAAGCAATCATTTGTCCCGTTTGCTTTATTTGCGTGTTAATGGCAGTAAAAGCCTTTTGTATTATAAGTTTTATGGCTTTAATTATTTGTATTGTTCAATAAATTCAAAATCTAAGTGAAATGAAAAGTAAATTATTCTTTGTTTTTGTATTGTTGTTTGTTTCCATAACAACCATGGGGCAAGTCGATTCATTGCTTACCGATAAAAAGGGAAACCTGATTTTACCTCAAAGAGGAGATTATGCCATCGGTATTTCAACCAATCCAATATTTGATTACCTGGGCAATATGTTTTCCCTTGATGGTTCCAATTCATTACGATTGAGTTTGCTGGATGGAGCAACCTTATATGGAAAGTATTTTACCTCGGCAGAAACTGCTATACGGGCAAAGGTATTGTTCAACGCAAATTTTAGTGACAGGTTAGTTCCCATGACAGGTGAAAGGGATTTTTATACCATAAGCGAATCCTATTACAATATAAATATAACCCTGGGATATGAAAAGAGAAAAGGTACAGGCAGGTTGCAGTTTTCTTATGGTCCTGAGCTTAGTGTTGGGACCTATTTGAATAAAACCAATGTCACTGGGGTTAATTATCCTCCTGATTCGGAACGCATCACTCCTCTTAAGGTAGGCGCAAGAGTATTTGGTGGTGCAGAATATTTCTTTATGCCAAAAATGTCTGTTGGAGCTGAAGTAGGATTTGGTATAAATGGAGATATTTGGAGTAAAAGTAAAATGCAACAAGGATGGGACTATGAAGAAAGAAAAGTTAAAAACTGGAGCATAGGCACTGATATACTAGGGGGGCAGATCGTATTGCTGTTTCATATATAGACCAATTGAACCATCTCACTAAGAGTTGTGGCACTCTATGCCAGGATTTCGGGCGAGATGGTTTTTGTTAATCCTGGTGTCTTTTGTCCGGTAATTATATTCCTGAATTGGTTTGTGACTTGAATGCTATACATTAATGTAAGCATTTCTCAATTAAATCACGAGGCATCCTGAGCATCAAAGACCTTGCCCTCAAGATAATGAATCGATACCCGGAATACTCAAATCTCAATACGAAGCCAGCCATCCATAACACTTACCGGTCTGGATAAAGATCAGGGTTGGGAAGATGGTTTAATCTCAACCACAACCTCAACCTCAACCTCAACCTCAACCTCAACCTCAATTATCCCTGACACAACGCACGGAATACCCGCTAACCTTTTCGAAGGAGCTACGGTCCAGGAATTCGAAGTCGACGAACATGTGCCTTAGCCAGGCTGAAGTGGATGATTTTTCGGTAGAAGTCCACCAGTAGCCATCAATGCCAACGCCATAGTAGTCACTTGTGTATAAGCAGCCGCCCGGCAGGGCAGAAAAACCAAACTCATCTGTACCGGAATGGATGCTGTGCGAATTCCAGCGTGGGTGCACCAACGTGGCGCAATCGCCGCCAAGGGGAGACAATACCTGGCGGCAGGATTTTAAGGCGTTGCCTTTTTCGCTTGGTAATACAATATGTGCCAGCACATAATCACCCAACTCTGTCCATTCTGCATCGCTGGGAACGTGCCACCCTGTGGGGCATAAGCCTCTCACATCATCAACGGCGTACCAATTGTATAGTGCACCGTAGGCTTCCAACATATCATCATGGTTGTTGTAAAAGTTATAAGAACCATGGGGGGTATTCCCCGATTCAGAAATGTTTAATTCATTGGGTATGGCATCGCTATTGTTGTATTGGGTTACCCGCAGATTCGCGGCCATCCATTCCTGCTTGCCGATGATTACGCTTGGGTAATAATTGCCATCAATGTCGGTAATGCCTTCACCGGGTTGGATATTCCCACCACCATCTTGTTCAAAATTAGCCGTAAGCGTTATATTCTGCGCAGGCATGGTAAGGGTAGTGCTTGCAGCACTTGCATCAGCAATATGCTCTGTATCTCCCGTCCAGTCTACAAACTGGTGGTTTATATGTGGTGTGCCAGTAATGGCAACTGTTGCACCCTCGGGATAATTTCCTGTACCGGAAACATGCCCAAAAGGTGAAATATGTAAAGTAAGGGTAAAGGTAGTAGAATCATCGTTTTCAGCATCTCGGACACAACGAACAGATTTACCTAACCCCTTACTGTAGCCATTACGGTTAACATAGCCGGCACTTAAGTATAGCGACCGGCTATAGGCGTCAGAGTAAAAGTGCTCAGAAGAAGTCCACCAGGAACCATAATTGCCAAGCATATAGTATGCTCCAAAATGGATACCACCAAAACCACCCGGAAGGGCTGAAAAGCCGAACTCATCCGTGCCATGATGGGAACTTTGTGAATCCCAGCGCGGATGTTCCGAAATGGCACAATCGCCACCCAAAGGAGAAGATACCTGTCGGCAAGACTTTAAGGCGTTGCCAGCCCCGTTAACCACGTTACGGTTTGGATAGCCTTGTGCAGTCACGTAGTTTACCAGTTCAGTCCATTCGCCATCGCTTGGTATATGCCACCCTGTGGGACATAAACCATTGCTGTTATTTACTGCATGCCAGTTGTATAACGCACCATAGCTGTGCTTCCATGCAATGTCATTCTGATACCACGCATACGCTCCCGTGGTATTGCTTTCCCGGGCGGTATTATCTGTGCCTGGATATTCAATGGATGTGCCGTTACGGTACCGGGTGGTTTTCAGGTTTTCTGCCATCCACTCCTGGTTGCCAATGATAACGGAGGCGTAGAAATTACCGTCAATATCGTTAACGCCTGTCTTCACTACTTGAATAAGGGTCGTATCAGAATAAAAGGGTTCACAAAACCCGACTATCACCTCTGCACGAAAATAGGTAGTGGTATCAGCCACAAAAAGCACGCTATCCTGCGTGGCTCCTGGAATGTTATCCCAAAGCTGAAGATCGGAGGATTTTTGCCATTGAATGGTTCCTTTGTAATCGTTGAGGCGGATTACTACCGAATCGTTTACAATTACTGTGGCAGCGGGGCCAAAATAAAAGATTCCTTGTGAAAAAGCACCCTGTGCCAACAATACTAAAATGAGGGCAAGTATCTTGTTTGTATTTTTCAAAGTATCCCCCTTTTTAATTGATAATGATCTGTTTTACGCCTACCCCGTCTTTACCCGTTATGCGTATAAAGTAAACCCCTCTTCGCAGGTAGCTTACATCCGTGTCTTTTTGGAATTGATTTCCATCAAGAGTTTCATGGGTTTGTAATACTAGTGCTCCCGAAATATCATACATCTGAATTTTGAAGGTATTCCCTTTTTGTTGCAGTTTCAGCTCAAGGGTAAACAGCCCCGGATTGGGATTGGGAAAAATATGTATCCAGTCATGCTCCTTGTCAGAATTGTGTACTG
>JBEPXC010000101.1:0-12517 GCA_041642035.1 Sphingobacteriia bacterium | reverse complement strand
GAGTCAGGGAATATTTTTTTCTTACATTTGAAACAGAAATCTTTATTTATAAAGCAACTTTAATCTAATGCTTACCGGCCCATATAAAATCTTAAAAGAGCGCTTGCTGAAAGATATTCCATCTGAGAGAATGTTTAGTGATCCGCTCAAAACCCTTGCCTGGGGTACCGATGCCAGCTTTTACCGACTCATTCCCAAGCTTGTTGTTATGGCTTATGATGAGCAGGAGGTGTCAAAAATTCTTGCTCATGCCTATGAACTAAAGATACCGGTTACTTTCCGTGCCGGAGGCACCAGTCTCTCGGGACAGGCAATAAGTGATTCGGTATTGATCGTAGCGGCTGAAAACTGGAAGAATTACCAGGTGCTGGACCAGGGGAACCGCATACGTCTTCAACCCGGAATCATCGGTAGCCGGGCCAATATTATCCTTGCCCCTTATGGTCGCAAAATTGGCCCTGATCCGGCATCTATCAATGCCTGCCTGATAGGAGGTATTGCCGCCAATAATGCCAGTGGAATGTGTTGTGGAACAGCAGAAAACTCCTACAATACCATCGATAGCCTACGCCTGGTATTTGCTGATGGTACCCTGCTGGATACATCCAGCCCCGAAAGCAAGGCCCGTTTTGCACAGGAGCATGTTGAAATGATTGAAAAAATAACCACGCTGTGCGAATCCCTTAAAGAAAACCCCCGGCTGTCGGATAGAATCCGGCACAAGTTTAAGATGAAAAATACTACCGGATATAGCCTGAATGCACTGGTTGATTTTACCGACCCTTTTGATGTAATCAACCACCTGATCATTGGTTCGGAAGGAACCCTGGCCTTTATTTCCGAGATTACCTATAACACGGTTGTGGAGCATTCTTTTAAAGCAAGTGCATTGGTCATGTTTGCGGATATAGAGAAGGCTTGTCAGGCAACAGCCTTATTAAAAAGGCAACCCGTTGCGGCAGTAGAGATTATTGACCGGGCAGGCATCCGGTCGGTAGAAAATAACGAGGGAATGCCTGAATACCTTAAGGATCTTTCTGCTCAGGTGGCCGCTCTACTGATTGAAACAAGAGCCGGCAGCAGGCAAGAGCTTATTACACAAATAGACCGTATAAAGGAAGGATTGAAAGACATCCCAGTCGTTTTGCCCATCACCTTTACCGATATCCCGGCAGAATATACGGTTTTGTGGAACATCAGGAAAGGCCTCTTTCCTTCGGTGGGCGCCATGCGTCAAACCGGTACTACCTGTATCATAGAAGATGTAGCCTTCCCCCTGGATAAGCTTGCAGCAGCCACCCTTGAGCTGCAGGGATTGTTCGAAAAATATGGTTATAAGGAAGCGGTTATTTTCGGTCATGCACTCGAAGGCAATCTGCACTTTGTCTTTAATCAGGATTTTAATGATGCCGCCGAGATAGACCGATACTCACGCTTCATGGATGAACTCGTTTTGCTGGTAGTTGATAAATACGACGGTTCGTTGAAGGCTGAGCATGGCACAGGTCGCAATATGGCTCCCTTTGTGGAGAAAGAATGGGGCAGTGAAGCTTTTGAACTGATGAAAGAAATCAAAGAAATCTTTGATCCTTTGCACCTGATCAATCCCGGGGTTATTCTTAACGATAGTCCCAGGGCTCACCTTGAAAATCTAAAGCCGCTGGCTCCGGTGAATGAGCTGGTGGATAAATGCATAGAATGTGGGTTTTGTGAATCGGCTTGCGTGTCGCATGATCTAACCCTAAGCCCCAGGCAACGCATTGTGGTGATGCGCGAAATTGAGCGATTGCGGGAAAATGATCATGAGCCACATGTACGGGCTGCCCTGGAAGATAATTTTGATTATGAAGGCGATCAAACCTGTGCCACCGACGGCTTATGTGCCCTCAACTGCCCCGTTAAGATCGATACCGGGGCCATGATAAAATCCATCCGGCACAATAAAATTAAACCCCGCCATCAAAAAATTGCTTCCTCTTTGGCACGAAATACATCAATCATGATTAAGTCCATTTCTATGGCTCTTAATCTGGTTAATTTTTCACACAAGCTCATAGGCACCAGAGCAATGAATTCCATCAGCAAGGGTATTCGAAAAATATCCGGTAACAGCATACCCCAATGGACCCAAAATATGCCCAAAGGAGGAAAACGTATCGTAGCGAAGGCGGTTCAGGAGGATAATCCTCTGAAGGTGGTGTATTTCCCCTCTTGTATCAACCGAGGTATGGGGATATCTGCAGATTATGATGAAAAAATAGCTCTGACCGATAAAATCCCTTCCCTGTTACGCAAGGCCGGATATGAGGTTATCTATCCGGAAAACCTGAACGACTTATGCTGTGGGATGGCTTATTCGAGTAAAGGATACAAAGAGCAGGGAAGACAAAAGTCGGATGAGCTGCAGGATGCTTTGTTTGCCGCCAGCCGGCAAGGACAATACCCCATTCTTTGCGATATGAGCCCATGCCTGTACACCATGAAGTTGAATATGGAGCCTACCCTAAAATTGTATGAACCGGTGGAGTTTATTCTTGAGCATCTCGCCGATAAGCTCTCCTTTGACCCTGTGGATGAGGAAGTGGCGGTGTTTGCCGTATGCAGTGCAAAGAAAATGGCTTTGGAAACCTCGCTGGCAAAACTGGCATACTTATGCTCAAAAAAGGTAAAGGTAATTGATGCCAATTGTTGCGGATTTGCCGGTGATAGAGGCTTTAGCTATCCTGAGTTGAACGCGCATGGTTTGCGATCGCTCAGGGAACAAACCCAGGGTTGTAGCGTAGGTTATTCCACCAGCAGAACCTGTGAAATTGGTTTGAGTCAACACAGTGATGTAAGCTTTAAATCGATCGTTTACCTGGTTGATAAGGTGACCAGAAAGAAGGCCAACGCTTAAGGATTCTGGAGCGTAATTTCGCCCCTGAGCGATGTCTGAAGATATTTCTTTATCACGTTTGTTGGATATTTGTGGCCTAAAAGATACATCAACTTGGTGATGGCCGCCTCGCGTGTGATGTCGAATCCGCTGACTACACCAATCTTGCTAAGCGCGGCAGAGGTTTCATATTTGCCCATCATGACACTGCCACCACGGCATTGGGTAACGTTATAAACAATCAAGCCCTTGTGAATGGCCTTTTCGAGTTCTTCCAGAAACCAGGGATAGGTTGGGGCATTACCACTTCCAAAGCTTTCCATCACCACGGCCTTAAGCTCTTTGATGGTGAGCATGGCAGAAAATATTTCGCGGGTGATGCCGGGGAACAGTGTAAGAAAGGCAACATTAGGATTAAAATTGGTGAAAATCCTGAACTCCTGCTCCACGGGTGTATGTATAGCATTGAAGTTGTACTTGATCTCTACCCCTGCAGTAGCTAAAACAGGGTAATTTACGGAGCGGAAAGCTTCAAAATGCTCTGCATTGAATTTATGCGTACGATTACCCCTGTACAACTGATATTCGAAATAGATGCACACCTCGGGTACCAATGCCCTGCCGTCTTTTTTTGCGGCGGCAATTTCAAGAGAGGTAATAAAGTTCTCTTTTCCATCGGTTCTAATCACTCCTATGGGCAGCTGTGATCCGGTGAGGATGACAGGTTTGGAACAATTCTCCAGCATAAAACTTAAGGCCGAAGCCGTATAGGCCATGGTGTCGGAGCCATGCAATATAACAAAACCATCATACGACTCGTAGTTCTCTTCGATAAGCTGAGCCAGTTTTACCCATACCGAGGGTTGCATATTTGAGGAATCGATGATCGGGTCGAAAGAAATGCTATCGATGCGAAAACCAAACTTCTTTATTTCCGGGATCTGTTGGGTGAGATGAGCAAAATCAAAAGGATTGAGGGTTCCTGTTTCCGTATCCTGCACCATACCTATGGTGCCACCGGTGTAAACGACTAAAATTTCCGCTTTCTTGTTCATAAAAGATGGTTCAGGAGATGTTAAATAATTGCCTGGCCGTTGCGCTGGTTGCCGCGGCAACTTCATTGACACAGAGATTCTTGAGTTGTGCTATTTTTTCAGCGATCAGCGGGATGTAGGATGGAGCGTTTCTTTTACCACGATAGGGTACGGGCGGAAGGTAGGGTGCATCCGTTTCAAGAATTATCCGATCCAAAGGTATTTGTTCTGCCACTTTGGCCATTTCGCTATTCTTGTAAGTTACTACACCCCCAATACCCAAATGAAATCCATAGTCGGTAAACCACTGTGCCTGTTGGATATTTCCGGGGAAACAATGCATGACCCCCATGAGACCCCTGTTGCGATAAGATTGCAAAACATCTTTTATTTCGTCCAGAGAATTTCGGGCATGCACTACCAGGGGCAGTTTAAGTTCGAGCGCCCATTCAATCTGGGTTTGGAAAGACTGCAGCTGCAATTCGAAGAAGGTTTTGTCCCAGTACAAATCGATGCCTGTTTCACCTACAGCATAAAAGCGGGTATGGTCGAAAAGGTTTTTCATGGATTGCAAAACCTTTTCGAAGCCAGGTTTGACCGAAGTTGGATGCAAGCCCATCATAGGCAGGCAGTTTTGTGGATGTTGGCGATGCAAATCGAGCATGGGTTCAATAGTATCTTCATCAACATTGGGAAGAAGCATATATTGAACCCCGTTTTCAATGGCTTTTTCTACCACTTTTTGCCTGTCCTGATCAAATTGTTCGAGGTAAAGGTGGGTGTGGGTATCGAAAAAATATTCCATAGGATTAAGTTGTTGTAGCTCTGGCTGCCAAAGGGAGGACTAGCTGAATTTTTTCCCTACCTCCTTGAGCATAAGATCCGACATTCGTTTGATGTCGAAGGTATTGTTGAGGCCCCAGTCTCTGCGGGCTACACTGTCGTCAATGCTTTTGGGCCATGAATCGGCAATAGCCTGGCGGAAATCGGGGTTGTAATTGATGGAGAAATCCGGAATTTGTTTTTTAATTTCGTTGGTCAGTTCTTTGGGGCTGAAACTGATTCCTGCCACGTTGTAGCTTGAGCGGACGGTGATTTTTTCAGCAGGAGCCTCCATAACACTGATGGTTGCTTTGATGGCATCATCCATAAACTGCATGGGCAGATAGGTATTTTCGTCGAGGAAGCAATCATATTTCCCATGTTGTATGGCATCGTAGAAGATTTCTACGGCATAGTCGGTAGTACCCCCACCGGCTTCAGTCTTATAGCTGATCAGCCCGGGATATCTTAAG
The DNA here is from genome assembly GCA_041642035.1 of Sphingobacteriia bacterium. Lineage (GTDB taxonomy): Bacteria > Bacteroidota > Bacteroidia > Bacteroidales > UBA7960 > SKVR01. The sequence continues at coordinate 7,313 of JBEPXC010000101.1, read as the reverse complement.
CTGCGGCCATCCACTCCATATTTATGGAAGTAATATTCAAGCCAGCGTTCTCCGGCGAGTTTACTGATACCATATACCGTGTTAGGTTCCATTACCGTAAACTGAGGGGTATCTATCCGGGGTGTTGTAGGACCAAAAACGGCTATCGAGCTTGGCCAGAAAACCTTGCTGAGGCTCAGCTCGCGCGAAAGTTCCAGCACATTTAATAAGCTTTCCATGTTGATATGCCAGCTGGCCAAAGGTTTTTTTTCGGCATTGCCCGAGAGGATGGCCGCAAGGTGATAAATCTGTGTAATCTTATTGCGACTTACCGTGCCAAAGAGGCGATGGGTATCCAATACATCGAGTATCTCAAAGGGTCCACCTTCGGTAATTTCCCGGGCAGCGGGTTTAATGTCGGTAGCCACAACATTGGCATCACCATAGAGTTTTCTTAACTCAAGGGTCAGCTCCGAACCAATCTGACCAGCACAACCTATTACAAGTATTTTTTCCATAATTTACATTTGATTGTTAAGATTTAAGGGTGGGGCAAAGGTAGAAAACTTTTTTTGCATCACTTCAATTCTTATAGCCTTAGAGCGTAAAATATCCCTTTATAAATTAGCAAAATAATATTTTTATCCTTGCCCAAAAACGCATACTTTTGCTTGCACCTTCGCAAGAGGGTTTTCGATAACAGAACACTTATATACATGGAAAATTTTATCGTATCGGCACGTAAATATCGTCCTGCAAGCTTTGATATGGTGGTAGGACAGGCTTCCATTACCAATACGCTCAAAAACGCCATTAAGAATAATCACCTGGCGCAGGCTTTTTTGTTCTGTGGACCCAGAGGGGTGGGTAAAACTACCTGTGCCCGTATTATGGCAAAAACCATCAACTGCGAGAATCTAACGGAAAATTTAGAGGCTTGTAACCAATGCAAGTCGTGCATTTCCTTTAATGAGTCCAATTCTTTTAATGTGCATGAGCTCGATGCAGCCTCCAACAACTCGGTGGATGACATCCGCAGCCTGGTTGATCAGGTGCGCATTCCTCCCCATATTGGCAAATACAAAGTGTATGTTATTGATGAGGTTCATATGCTCTCTCAGGCAGCTTTTAATGCCTTTTTGAAAACCCTGGAAGAGCCTCCGGCGTATGCTAAATTCATCCTGGCCACTACCGAGAAGCATAAAATTATTCCCACGATTCTTTCCCGATGTCAGATATTTGATTTCTCACGCATTACCATCGATGACATCGCAAAGCAGCTTGAATATGTAGCAAAGAATGAGAATATAAAAACAGAATACGATGCATTACACATTATAGCCCAAAAAGCCGACGGCGCTATGCGTGATGCGCTTTCTATTTTTGACCAGATTGTTAGTTTTGCCGGCAACAATGTTACCTACAAATCTGTAGTTGAAAACCTTAATGTGCTGGATTACGACTACTTCTTTGCTATGACTGACCATATTCTGAGTGGACAATCCACCGAAATATTATTGTTGTTTAATACCATTATAGACAAGGGTTTTGAAGGCTCTCACTTTATTGCCGGTTTTTCTGCTCACCTGAGAAATCTTCTGATGTGCAAGGACCCCAAAACCATAAAGTTGATGGATGTAGGGGAAAATATACGACAAAAATACCTGGAACAAACGGGCCGCTGTCAGTCTTCTTTTCTGCTCAGGGCTCTGGATTTAAGCAATACATGCGATATATCCTACAGAAACAGCAATAACAAAAGACTGCATGTTGAATTGTCTTTGCTTCAGATTTCAGCATTAATTCATACCCCTGAACCTTTGCCGCAAAAAGCAGTAGCCCCAATGGCCAAAGTTCCTTCTCCTCATACGGCAACGAATGCTGCCAATGCGCAGGCACCCCCACCACAGAGTGTGGCCAATTCCCCTGAAAGAGATAACGTTCGGGTGGCTGAGCCTCCACAAGTCGCTGAGGCACCAAAACCAGACACCCCTTCGGTTTCTCCGCCCAAGCCTTCCACACAGCAAATACCTTCAAGGTCTTTCAGCATCAAGATTAATAAATCAGTTGATGAGGAGGATGAAAAAAAAAAAGACACCCAGATAAGTCCTGAGGATGACGAGGAAAGACCAGAAGATAGTTTTTCGGAAAGCGATCTTTTGGAGATATGGGATAAACTTAAAGAGACTTACCGAAGCAGCAGTGCAAGCATCTTCACCGCCTTGAATACACATCCTCCTGTACTTATTGATGAGTTCTCCATCGAAATGGGGGTGGATAATCCGGTGCAAAAAGATCATATCATCGAGCAAAAGCCCCAGATGCTTAGCTTTATCAGAAAGCACCTGAACAATTACGCTCTGAATTTCTCTGTGGTAATAAAGGAAACCAAGAAGGTGCAGAAAGCGTATTTGCCGGCAGAAAAGTTTCAAAAGATGTTGGAGAAGAACCCCGATTTAGAAAAGCTGAAGAATGATCTTGATCTTGATCTGATTTATTAAGTGCGTTTTGCTATCTTTCTATAATGTCTGAAAAATCAGCCATAAACCAAAAAAAGGCCCTTTGGGGCCTTTTTTTGGTTGTGCTTTCAGGCTGTTTCTATCAACTGCCTACTGCATTTAGGTAGTGTTCGTATCTTTCAAGGATTTCAGTAACGTAATTAAAGGGTTCAGCGCCTCTGGCATAACCAAACTTTACTACAGGATCTAAGTAATATTTTGGTTTTGATTTGTTGAGTACATAATAATCTACATTATCTTTCCAAACATTAGGGTCTTTGCCGTATTTTTCGGCCAGACGACGGGCGTCCAAAACGTGCCCCAATCCAACATTATAAGAAGCGAGTACAAATTTTATTCTTTCCTCTTCATCGGGAATTACATCACCTAATCGACGGTCTATCCAGTCCAGATATTTTACGCCTGCAATAATATTTTCTATAGGGGTGGAGGTTTGGCTCACATTATACATGGATGCCGTATTTGGCATAAGCTGCATGACACCAAAAGCACCTGCCCAGGAAACGGCATCATTATTAAAGCGGGATTCCTGGAAGGCCAAAGAAGCAATAAGCCGCCAATCCCACCCAACGATTTCAGAATAACGCTTGAAATGATCATCGAATATGGATATTCCACCCCCCCCTTTTGAATGATAGGGGCTTTTGGCCATCATCGAGCTCCTGGGATTCTGGAAGTATCTGGCGTAGAGGTTTGCATACTGACTTGTTTTATTGAATTCTTTCATCCACTCATCAATGGCAGCCTTCAGAAGAGGTGTTTCATGACGCACGGCCCAGGAAAGATTTTGGGTAAAGCTTACCGGGGTTTGAACATCAATATTGGCATAGTAGGTTTGATTAACCTGTGCCACGTGCTCATCACTAAGGGTGAAGTCTATTTCGCCACTGGCAACCTTCTCGATAAGTAATTCAGGTTCCTCGTCGGTTTCCACAATAAAAATGGTGTCGCCGATTTCTTCCATCAGGTTTTTGATGCGAATCAGGTGAGCCGAATTCTTTTGTACGTGAATTGTCTTGCCGGCAAGGTCAATTTGGTTTCTTACCAGGTGATCCTCAATCTCTGCCGAGCGCATGTGATACCAGTTTTCGGGTCTGCGCTGAATGAGGACCTGCCTGGTTTGGCTGTGAGGCTCGGTAAAGGCAAATAAGCTTTTACGGCTTTGGGTAATCGCCAGGTCCATGGCAATGATGTCGCATTCTCCCTCAGCCAGCAGGCAGGAGAAATTTTCATTGAGATCGTTGGTGACAAAGATCTCAAGTTCTACACCAATATGTTGTGAAAACAACCGGAGCAATTCCAGATGAAAACCCATGGGCTGACCACGATACACAAAATAGTTGGTAGAATTATAATCTGTAGTTGCCTTTAATACGCCTTTTTCGAGTATGTCGGGCAAATCGTACGGTTTTTCTTCTTCTTTTACTACAATATCCTCAGGGGCAACAGATCTGTTGGTTATAATCAAGCCACTAAATATAAGGAGAGGTATTGCAACAACCAGAAGAAGTTTTTTAATATGTTGTTGTCTCATAATTTCAAATATTTGCGAAAGCAAAAGAACTGGCAAAGGTACTCAAAAAATCTATACCGCAAACAAGCTCTTTTTTGCTTCGGAATAATATGCAAATGTACAGATAAAATTGTTAATAAGTTATATGAAAGACTAAAAAATACCAATGCATGGATTTGTGTTTATCTAAAAGTATTGGTAATAAAGGATTTTTTAGGTCGTTTTTTGTTGAAAACTTTTTTCATTTTAGCTTCTGCAAACGTTTGAAAAGGTAAGGGAGTAACCCTGTTTTTAACAAAAGGAGAGTCGGGAATACGCTTTTTTATCCCGGTGGGGCAAATCAAATGAGTTTTTTGTGGTTTTTATGGAGTGGGTTAGTGGAAATCTTGGTATTTTTGGATGTTTTAAATAGAGGAAAATGTTTTTTAAAGACGTCGTCGGACAGGACCAAATAAAAAAGAAATGCATCAGCAACATACAAAATGGCCGCATTAGCCATGCCCAATTATTTGTAGGACCTGAGGGTTGTGGTAAACTTGCTCTTGCTCTTGCCTATGCCAGGTACCTTTGTTGCGAAAATCGTGGACCTGAGGATGCCTGTGGTCAATGTAGTTCCTGCATTAAATTCAATAAACTGGCTCATCCCGACCTTAATTTCTTTTATCCCATTGCCAGCAAAAAGGAAGGGAATAAGGTGTATATCAGTAAAGATTACATCGCACAATGGCGTAATTTTTTACAGAACAATACCTATGTGAGCCTCAACAGCTGGTATAATCAGCTGGAAATGGAAAACAAGCAAGGGACTATTAATGCAGGAGATTGCAATGAAATAATCAGAGTGCTGGGTTATAAATCATACGAAAGTGAGTATAAGATTGTCATTGTGTGGATGATCGAAAGGCTTTATTCTGCTGCTGCACCCAAGCTGCTAAAGATTCTTGAAGAACCTCCCCCGAAGACACTTTTTTTGTTGGTCTCTGAGAACATGGATTTGGTGCTGAACACGATTTTGTCCCGAACCCAGATCATGAACATCCCCCGATTAAACGACCGCGAGGTGAAAGATGGCCTCATCAATCTATACAACTTTAATGAACAGGTCGCTGATGAAGCCGCATTTTTGTCGGATGGAAACTTTTATCAGGCTCTTGCCATGTGTCAGAATGATGACACCCGAGAGAATTACACTATATTTCTGAGAGAATGGTTGCGTGACTGTTATACCTATAAGATTAAGGACATGATCACTGCCGTAGAAACCCTGGCCAAAATGGGAAGAGAAAAGCAAAAAAACTTTCTTAATTATGGCCTTGAGATATTCAGGCAGTGCACGTTAATGAATTACCAGGCTACAAATCTTGTAAAGGTGCACTCAGAAGCATATGATTTCATATCTAAATTTTCAAAAATCCTGCAGCCTGATGTAGCCCTGGTTATTTGTGAAGAGTTTTCGAAGGCTATTTATCATGTGGAGCGCAACGCGAATGCCAAAATATTATTTACGGATTTATCCCTGAAAATGAGCATGATATTTAGACAGGCAAAAAAGTGATTATTTTGCTACTTTTGTAAGTTGGCTCATGATTACGGAAGAATAATAAACACAATCTTTTAAAGTATTATAATTTTGGAAAAAGACAATAATTTTATATCAAGGGGTTGCGCATGTACTCCTTGCCCTAATATAACCCGTCAGGAAGAACTTCATGCTCACTCATGCACCAAGTTGAATGTATATGATTGGCTTGCCGACACCAGACCTCCCAAGAATTTTCCTGTCCGGGAGTTGGTAGAAGTGAGATTTAAAAATAGCCGTAAGGATTTCTTTATGGTTCCCGATGACCTGCAGCTTGAACAAGGTGATATCGTTGCTGTTGAAGCTTCTCCGGGTCATGATATTGGGATTGTTACTATTGCAGGCGAAATAGTTAAGCTTCAGTTGAAGAATAAAAAGGTGGATATCGATAAAACTGAGTTTAAAAAAGTTTATCGTAAAGCAAAGGTTACCGATGTAGAAAAGTGGGTTGCTGCAGTAGAACTTGAGAAAACCACCATGTATGGCTCGCGCGAGATCGCTTCTTCTCTCAAACTAGAGATGAAAATAAGCGATGTGGAATATCAGGGAGATAAAACAAAGGCCATCTTTTACTATACCGCTGATGAACGGGTAGACTTCAGAGAATTGATAAAGATTCTGGCTGATACATTTAATGTGCGCATTGAGATGCGCCAGATCGGAATGAGGCAGGAGGCCAGCAGATTGGGAGGCATCGGTTCGTGTGGCAGGGAATTGTGTTGCTCTACCTGGTTAACCAATTTTAGATCGGTCTCTACCAATGCTGCCCGCACACAGCAATTGTCTCTCAACCCCCAAAAACTGGCAGGACAATGTTCAAAGCTGAAGTGTTGTATCAACTATGAAAACGACTCTTACCTGGATACCCTTAAGGATCATCCCGATACATCTGTTTCTCTTCAAACCAAAAAAGGTAGAGCATTCCATCAAAAAACCGACATCCTGCGCAACCTTATGTATTACACCTATCAGGATAATCCATCCAATTTTGTATGTATATCTACCGACAGGGTCAAAGAAATTCTGGATCTTAACCGTAAAAAGATTATTCCCGAAATGCTGGAGCCGGAAGGCTATGTTGATCTGGAAGCAACAAAAAAAACAGATACCGGATATCAGGAGGATAGTCTTACCCGGTTTGATACCCCTGAGGCTCCAAAAAGAAAAAGGAAAAAATCGAAGCCACGAAATTATAATAAACCCAAAGAATAAGTAGTTAAGAATAATCAAAGATTCAGGAGGAAAGCCACCGGCAAAAGCACCCGGGGATGATTGCAAAGCCAGAGTTGTGAAGGCCCGTACACGCAAAAATGATAAAAAAGGATGATGTGATGATTGAGTTCGCAGGCGCGACAATCAGCTCAGGTTGCAGAACAATTAAAAATGGTTTTCCAATAAAAGCACCCCTGGGTTCATCGAATTCAGTATACGTATAAATAATTTATTTTCAGATGCATAAAAGAATTGTTAGATTTTGGGCTCTGCTGACTATATTAGGTAGTCTTGCAGCTTGCAGTGAAAATATTGTTTTTGAAGAAAATCAGCCAATCAATCCCCGGGGATGGATGGTTGATGACATACTTGTTTTTGAGCATGAGCTAAAGGATACTACCGCATTGCATGATATCTTTTTGAATGTGAGAAACAATACCCATTACCCCTATAGCAACCTGTATGTGTTTTTTCAAACCCGTTTCCCCGATGGCCGTGTATTTCGTGATAC
>JBEPXC010000100.1:0-12547 GCA_041642035.1 Sphingobacteriia bacterium | reverse complement strand
GAGTTAGAAGCCTATGTGCGTGAATCCGGGAAACCTCTGTTGGAATATCAACAGCCCGAAAAGTATATGGATGCCTACAATGAATTCTATGATGAAATTATTGTCAATGAATCTATACTCACTCAATAATTTTTACCATACCTTTGCGTTTTGATTGCGTAATATATGATAAAAATAAGTCACATCAAACCCTATATCGTTTTGAAAAAAAACTTTAATCCCCGGTACTTCCGGGGTTTTTTCCGTTTAAAATCACTATTCATTTCCGCAGCTATGATTTTAAGCCTGCTCACCTTTGTTGGCTGTAATGAATATGATGATACCATAGGCCTGGATTTAATCGACAATCCTCTTCAGTTCAATTCAACCGATACCATATCGATTGTGGCTCTTACGCAGCTGGAAGATTCTCTGGTAACCAGTGATCTGAATTTTCATTTAATGGGCTATATCTCGGATCCTGTCTTTGGAAAAACCAAGGCCAGTATATATACCGAAGCACTGCCCATAATTATTCCACCCATCTTTGCTGATATTTCCCCAGACTCTCTGGTGATCGATTCTGTAGTTTTAGGTTTAAGATATGGCGGTTATGCGGGAGATATTTCTATTCAACAACATGTAAGACTTTATGAATTGGCTGAAATAATTCCTTTCGATAGCATATATTCGAGTAAAACCCTGCAAACCAAGCGTGAAATACACATAAACAATCCTTCTTTTTACCCCAGGCCCAGCGAAACAGATACCGTATTTTTCTATGGAGCGGATACCACTGTTGCTCCACCGCATCTAAGACTAAATATTGATCCTGAATTTGGGCGACGGTTTATTACTGCAATGGATTCTCTCAGAGTCAATGATGCAACGTTTTCGGATGCTGAAGAATTTCGTAAATATCTCAGCGGATTTTTAATTACAGTAGATGAAACTGAAGATCCGGGAGCCATGCTGTATTTTAGGTTAACAGATTCTTACTCACGATTACAGATTTATTATAAAAAAACAGGGCAGGAAAATAATAACACCTACGAACTACCACTGGGTAATGCCACGGGTAGGAGGTTCAACCATTTTGAGCATTTTGATCATGCCGATGCTTCAGCAGATATCCGGGCACAAATATTTGAAGGTGATACAGCCCTGGGCGATAGCATTCTTTTTGTTCAGTCTATGGCTAATTACAGGGTTATGCTTAAGCTTCCCTATATCAACGATTTAATAGACGAACAAAATGAAGAGTTTGCCATCAACTCGGCCCAGTTGATCATACCTATTGATCAAAGCTTTTCTCTGGATTCTGTTGATTTGGCGCAGGCCTTAATTCTTTATCGGGAAAATCCTTCCAACCCCGGGCAGCTTATCTCTCTCAACGATCAGTTTGTTGCTCCCGGCTATTTTGGTGGAACAATCAATACAGAAAAAAGTGAATTTGCTTTTAATATTACCCAGCATTTACAAATGATTCTTGAGGATCCCTCCAAAAACACCCCCTTGTACATCAGGGTAAGTGGTGCTGCGCAAAATGCAGGCAGAGTGGTTCTTAAAGGACCCGGCAGATCAGATCCCATAAGGCTGGTTATAAAGTATACTCAACCTGTTACTAATTAATTTTCATTATAATGTGCGGAATTGTAGGTTACCTTGGTTTTAGAGAGGCCTTTCCCATTTTGATTAAAGGGTTAAAAAGACTTGAATACAGAGGCTATGACAGCGCAGGCGTAGCCTTACTTAATGAAAAGCTTCGCGTTTTTAAAAGCCACGGTAAAGTGGCTGAACTGGAGAAAATGGTCCAGGGCCATGATTTGTCTGGTACCAGCGGCATAGCTCATACGCGTTGGGCAACACACGGTGAACCCAATGATGTTAATGCGCATCCTCATTACAGCGAATCAAAAAATCTAGCCATTATCCACAATGGTATTATAGAAAATTATGGTAGTCTGAGGGAAGAACTTATCAACCGCGATCATCACTTTACCAGTGAAACCGATACCGAGGTCCTGATTCATCTTATCGAAGATATCCAACACAGCGAAGGAGTAGACTTACTCGAAGCCGTCAGGATTTCTCTCAACCAGGTTATTGGTGCCTACGCCATTGTAGTGATCGACAAGAACAATCCCGACACCCTTATTGCCGCTAAGAAAGGCAGTCCTATGGTGATAGGTATTGGCGAGAAAGAATTCTTTATTGCCTCCGATGCTACCCCCATTATAGAATACACCAAGAATGTTGTTTATCTGGATGATGAAGAAGTAGCTACCCTGAGCCGATCGGGAGAGTTGAAAATCAAGACCATCAGAAACAAAGAAAAGCATCCCTATATCCAGAAGCTTGAAATGCAGCTTTCTGCCATCGAAAAAGGCGGGTTTCCTCATTTTATGCTCAAGGAAATCTTTGAACAACCTCGTTCCATTAAAGATTCCATGCGTGGAAGGCTCAAAGCCAGCCAGGGAATTGTAAACCTGGGAGGAATAATTGATTATGAGCAGAAATTTATTAATGCACGACGCATCATTATTGTTGCCTGTGGTACGTCATGGCATGCAGGCCTGGTGGGAGAATACCTGCTGGAAGATTTTACCCGTATTCCCGTAGAGGTTGAATATGCATCTGAATTCAGATATCGCAACCCCGTTATCTATGAAGATGATATTGTAATTGCCATCAGTCAGTCGGGCGAAACAGCAGATACCCTTGCCGCTATTGAACTGGCCAAAACAAAAGGTGCAACCATAATTGGCATATGTAATGTAGTAGGTTCGTCCATTGCCCGGGCTACCCATGCCGGCTCATATACCCATGCCGGTCCCGAAATAGGTGTAGCCTCTACCAAAGCTTTTACAGCTCAGGTTACCATCCTGGCCATGCTGGCACTCTCTATTGCCAATAAAAAGGGAAGCATTGCCAAGAGTAGGTTCCATCAGTTGTTGGCCGAGATGGAAGCCTTGCCTCAAAAGGTAGAAGCTGCTTTACAGGTAAACCAGAAAATCCTGGAGATTTCGAAGACCTTTAAGTTTGCACAAAACTTTCTTTACCTGGGACGTGGATATAATTTCCCCGTTGCCCTGGAGGGAGCACTTAAGCTAAAAGAGATTTCCTATATCCATGCTGAAGGATATCCTGCTGCTGAAATGAAACATGGTCCGATAGCTCTTATTGATGCCAATATGCCTGTCGTGGTAATTGCTACCAAAAAAGGAGCGTACGATAAAGTCATCAGTACCATTCAGGAGGTTAAAGCCAGAAAAGGATCCATTGTGGCTATTGTAACAGAAGGTGACACCGTGGTAAGTCAAATGGCCGATTATGTAATAGAAATACCCGACACTGATGAAGCTTTGGTGCCTATCGTGGCCGCTATTCCACTTCAGTTGCTCTCCTATCACATTGCTGTGCTAAGAGGTTGCAACGTTGATCAGCCACGCAACCTGGCCAAATCTGTTACGGTAGAGTAATTATCCATGCTATCAGGGGGTAGAATGAATTGAACCATAGCAAGCCCTATGCGTACCCGGTACGCCTGCACTTGCCCGGAGTTTTTAAGGCAGGTGGTTGAGGTCAATACAGATAGGGCATGAAGTGATACATGCATTTTTTGAGTAGATTTATTTGTACTGAATTAATAATGGGGCCGTCGAATTAGCGACGGCTCCATTATTTTGTTTCAGGGCCTCGATTTACCTCAATCCCTGCTTGATCCTATCTTGCATTCCACCCCTTGCATCTTCGAGCCTCCCGCTTTTATAAGCCAGACGTTTCCATGTCCTGCGGACGATGGAAAGTCTTCTACTCTCTTCCTTCCAGCTTCGAGCTTCTTTAGGTATAAGTTAGATAAAATAATATCTTTGCAGCTCATAAATTCAATTCTACATAACTATGAGTCTGTTAGTAATAGGAACCGTGGCCTTTGATGAGGTGGAGACACCCTACGGAAAAACGGGAAAAATTCTTGGCGGTGCCGGCACCTATATAGGTCTGGCCGCAAGCCACCTTACCAGCGATATTCGCATTGTTTCTGTCGTGGGAGGAGATTTTCCCCAGGAACATCTTGATTTATTAAAAAAGCACAACATCGATACCCGGGGTATTAAGGTTATAAATGATGGGAAAACATTCTTCTGGGCAGGGAAATACCACAGCAATATGAATATGCGCGACACCCTGGTTACCGAGCTTAATGTGCTGGCCGATTTCGACCCTGTATTGCCCGAGGAATATAAGGACAGTGAGTATCTTATGCTGGGCAATTTAACCCCTTCCATTCAAAAAAGAGTAATCGAACAAATGACCACCCGTCCGAAGCTTATCTGTATGGATACGATGAACTTCTGGATGGACATTGCCCTGGACGATTTGCTCGAAGTGCTCACTATGGTCGATGTGCTGACCATCAATGACGAAGAAGCCCGTCAGTTATCAGGAGAGTATTCACTGGTGAAAGCGGCAAGGAAAATCCTTACCCTGGGACCCAAATATCTGATCATAAAAAAAGGAGAACATGGCGCATTACTCTTTCATGAGAACAAGGTTTTCTATGCCCCCGCCATGCCCCTGGAAGATGTATTTGACCCCACCGGAGCAGGCGATACTTTTGCCGGTGGCTTTATGGGATACCTGGCTCGCACGGGCGACACCAGTTTTCAGAATATGAAGCATGCCCTTATCTTTGGCTCTGCTATGGCCAGTTTTACGGTAGAGAAGTTTGGCACCGATAAGCTTACCGAATTGATCGCAGAAGATATTCAAAAGAGAATCCTTGAATTTGTTGAACTTGTCGAGTTTAAAATTTAGAGTGTTTTTGTTTGTACTTGACAGTTTTTTCATATCTTTAGCCACTTTTTTACCAGGTCCCGAATAGATTATTAATCAGGTTATTTTCTATCATTCAAGTATTTTGATTTTAATAAGGAATTAAACTTAGCTAAACATTATATTACCCGAATTGAATATATACCAGTTCATAAAATCTTATTCCAAATGAAAGTATATCAAACAAACGAAATTAAAAACATTGCGTTAACCGGCGGAACCAAAGCCGGCAAAACCACACTGGCAGAAGCCATGATTTTTGAAGGCGGAGTCATCAACCGCAGAGGTTCAGTAGATGATAAGAACTCAGTATCCGACTACAGGGAGATAGAGCTGGAGCGTCAGGCGTCTGTTTTTTCAACCGTAATGTATTCTGAATTTGAAGGGAACAAAATTAATATCATTGACACCCCGGGTTTCGACGATTTTATTGGTGAAGTCATTGCAGCGCTTAAAGTTGCTGATACCGCTGTAATGGTGGTTAATGCACAGAATGGCGTGGAAGTAGGGACCGAGATCACCTGGAGACAAATCTCTCGTTTGGAGAAACCGGTTGTTTTTTTACTTAACCAGCTTGATCATGAAAAAGCCAATTTCGATGAGAGCTTACGTCAGCTCAAGCAACAGTTTGGCGACAAGGTTATCGCTGCGCAATTCCCTATCAATGCCGGAGTGGACTTCGATAGCGTGGTTGATGTGCTGGAGATGAAGCTCTACAAGTTTCCCAAAGATGGTGGAAAGCCAGAGATAGCTGAGGTTCCTGCATCAGAAAAAGATAAAGCAGAAGAATTGCAAAATGCTATCATTGAAGCTGCGGCCGAAAGTGATGAATCCCTCATGGAGATCTTTTTTGAAAATGGCAGTCTGACCCCTGAAGAACTCTCACGGGGTCTGAAACTGGGCATTGCCACCCGCACTATGTTTCCATTGTTTTGTGTATCGGCCAAAAACAACCAGGGAGTGGCCCGTTTCATGGAATTTGCCATCGCCAACCTACCCTCACCCAATGAAGTGGCTAAGGAGAAAACTACCGAAGGTGATGAATTGAAGTTAGATGCCTCAGGTCAGCCTGTTGCTTTGATCTTTAAGACATCCGTTGAGCCCCACCTGGGCGAAATTTCTTTCTTTAAAGTGTACGACGGTACTCTTACCGAAGCCATTGACCTGGTAAACAGCACCACCGGCTCGAAGGAGAGACTATCTCAGCTTTTTGCCGTGGCAGGTAAAAACCGTCAGAAAATTGACAAGGTGGTAGCCGGAGACATTGCTGCAACCATTAAACTGAAAGAAAGCCGCACCAATACAACTCTGACAAGCGCTAAGAACCAGGAACTTTCTGTTGAGCCTATCCATTTCCCCGAACATAAAATCCGTCAGGCGGTAAAGGCTAAAAATACTGCCGATGAAGAAAAACTCGCCGGTGTACTCAAAGAAATGCACAGCATCGATCCCACACTTGCCTATGAGCATTCCAAAGAGCTTAAGCAGGTTATCCTGTCAGGACAGGGCGAATTGCACCTCAATATTGCCAAGTGGATGATCGAGAACAACAGCAAGGTGGGCATTGAATTCTTATCGCCCAAAATTCCCTATCGCGAAACCATTACCAAAAACGCCAAAGCAACCTATCGCCATAAAAAGCAATCGGGTGGTTCAGGTCAGTTTGGTGAGGTGCATATAATGATTGAACCTTTTTACGAAGGTATGCCAAATCAGACTGAATTTCCTGTTCGTGGGCAAGATGTTCATGAACTGGATTGGGGTGGTAAACTCGTTTTCAACAACTGTATTGTGGGTGGATCTATCGATGCACGTTTTTTACCTGCCATTCTGAAAGGAATTATGGAGAAAATTGAAGAAGGACCCCTTACCGGTTCTTATGCCCGCGATATCGTGGTCAATGTATACGATGGAAAGATGCACCCCGTTGACTCCAACGAGATCTCTTTCAAGCTGGCCGGTAGAAATGCCTTCCGTGAAGCATTTAAGAATGCAGGACCCAAAATTCTTGAACCTATCTATGATGTTGATGTGGTTGTTCCCGAAGATAAAATGGGTGATGTAATGACCGATTTGCAGGGTCGCCGTGCCATCATCATGGGTATGGATGCCGATGGAAATTATCAGAAGATAAAAGCCAAAGTGCCCCTGGCTGAAATGAATAAATTCTCAACCACCTTGAGCTCGCTCACCAGCGGACGCGGTATGTATGGTATGAAGTACGCCGAATACCAGCAAGTACCCTCTGATGTGCAGGATAAGTTGCTCAAGGCATACGAAGCAGAACAGGAAGAAGAAGATTAATTCTTTCAACTACTGTTTTAAAGATAAAACCCGTAACAGTTTGCTGTGGCGGGTTTTTTTGATATGTCTTTTATCGCATGGTCAGGTTTTTCGGGCTTACTGCACAAGTACAATATTTTGAAACCTTTAGAGGCTGGTAAGCTTTTTTTTTATAATTTTGCGCCTTTGATTGAATGAACCCCTGAAATGATTTTCAGCACGTTATTATACATTACAGCTAACCCGGTTATCAAGAAATGGAAAGAAAATATCCAGAATACAAGAAGCTCAATTTATCTCAGATTGGAAAAGATGTCCTGAAAGAATGGGAAGAAAACAAGGTTTTTGAAAAGAGTCTTGACATTCGCCAGGGTCATAAGCCATGGGTGTTTTATGAAGGTCCTCCTTCGGCCAATGGTTTACCAGGCATCCATCATGTTATGGCAAGGGCTATTAAGGATATCTTCTGTCGTTATCGTACCCAGAAAGGCTACCTGGTTAACAGGAAAGCAGGCTGGGATACCCATGGGTTACCTGTTGAGATAGGCGTTGAAAAGTTACTGGGGATTACCAAAGAGGATATAGGAAGCAAGATTTCCATTGCGGATTACAATCAGGCATGCCGCAAGGATGTGATGAAGTTTAAAGATACCTGGGATGAGCTTACCCGATTGATGGGATACTGGGTTGACCTAAGCGATCCATACATCACCTTCGACAACAAGTATATTGAAACGGTATGGCACCTTCTGAGCCGGCTTCATGAAAAAGGTCTGCTCTATAAGGGCTATTCTATCCAACCGTATTCTCCTGCAGCAGGTACAGGTCTGAGCACCCATGAGCTCAATCAGCCGGGTTGCTACCGTATGGTAAAAGATAATTCGGTTACCGCTCAATTTAAAATTGTGAAGGATGAGACCTCTGCTTTCCTTTATGATCAGGGTGAGACAGAAGTGCATTTTTTGGCATGGACCACCACCCCCTGGACATTACCCAGCAATACAGGCCTGGCCGTAGGCAAAAACATTGATTATGTTAAGGTGAAGACCTTCAATCCGTATACATTCCTTCCTGTTACTGTAATTCTTGGCCGTGAACTCATGGGAGGCTTCTTTGATCTGAAGAGTGCCGACCTTTCGATGGATGACTATAAGGAAGGCGACAAGAAAATTCCCTACCAGATAGTGGGAGAATACAAAGGGCTGCAATTAGAAAACATACGCTATGAGCAGCTGTTACCCTCCATTTTACCCGAGGAAGGCGATTCTTTCAGAGTGGTGATAGGCGATTTCGTAACTACAGAAGATGGAACCGGTATCGTGCATATAGCTCCCAGTTTTGGTGCCGACGACTATAAGGTAGGCAAGCAGTATGGTTTGGGTGCTCTTACCATGGTGAACAAGCAGGGACGCTTTGTTGATGAGATGCCTGAATTTGGGGGTCGTTATGTAAAGGTAGAATATGACCCCGAGTATGATCCCAAGACCGATCGCCCGGTAGATGTTGACATCATCATCAAACTTAAGACAGAAAACAAAGCCTTTAAGGCCGAAAAATACGAACACTCCTATCCCCATTGCTGGCGTACGGATAAGCCCATCCTTTACTATCCGCTCGACTCCTGGTTTATAAAATCCACAGCCCTTAAGGATAGGATGATAGAGCTGAACAAGACCATTCAGTGGAAACCCGAATCTACCGGAACAGGGCGCTTTGGCAACTGGCTGGAGAATCTGCAGGACTGGAACCTTAGCCGCTCACGCTATTGGGGTATTCCACTTCCGGTATGGGCCAGTGAGGATCGTGAAGAGATGATTTGCATCGGTTCGCTGGAACAGTTCAAGCAGGAATGCGAAAAATCTGTACAGGCTGGTTTCATAAAATCCAATCCATTGGCCCACTTTACACCGGGTGATATGTCGGCAGAGAATTACGCTGTTTTCGATATGCATCGTCCGGTGGTTGATGACGTGATACTGGTATCTGCTTCGGGCCGGAAGATGTACCGTGAGAGCGACCTTATCGACGTTTGGTTTGATTCGGGTTCGATGCCCTACGCCCAGTTTCACTATCCTTTTGAGAATAAAGAGGAGTTTGAGCAGAATTTCCCTGCCGATTTTATTGCCGAAGGCGTTGACCAAACCCGTGGATGGTTCTTTACCCTGCATGCCATTGCCACCATGCTGTTTGATTCGGTATCTTTTAAAACCGTTGTTTCCAACGGATTGGTGCTTGATAAGGCCGGAAACAAAATGTCAAAGCGTTTGGGTAATGCAGTTGATCCATTTTCTACCATTGAGAAATATGGGCCTGATGCTACCCGTTGGTACATGATAACCAATGCGCAACCCTGGGATAACCTTAAGTTTGACCTCGAAGGGGTTGCAGAGGTACAACGCAAATTCTTTGGTACCCTGTATAATACCTATGCCTTCTTTTCGCTCTATGCCAATATAGATGGCTTCAGCTATAAAGAAGAAGAAATACCCCTTGACAGCCGTCCGGAGATAGATCGCTGGATTTTGTCGGAGCTGAATACCCTGATACAAAAGGTTGATGAATGCTACAATGATTTTGAGCCCACACGTGCAGGACGATTGATACAGGAGTTTGTAGATGCTCATCTGAGCAATTGGTACGTACGTTTGTGCCGTCGCAGGTTCTGGAAGGGTGACTATAGCCAGGATAAGATATCGGCCTACCAGACGCTGTACACCTGTCTTGAGGTAATCAGTCAGCTCTCGGCTCCTATAGCTCCGTTTTTCAGTGATCGCCTGTTTATGGATTTAAACAAGGTAACCGGTAAAAAAGATGTAGTTTCAATACATCTCACCGACTTTCCACAAAGCGAGGTAAAGTTTATCGATAAAGATCTTGAAGAAAGAATGCAGTTGGCACAAACCATCTCTTCGCTGGTGTTGGGCTTACGCAAAAAAGTAAACATTCGGGTACGGCAGCCTCTGCAAAAAGTGATGATTCCTGTGTTGGATGATAAATTCCGCTCCCAGCTGCAAGGCGTTGAAAACCTTATCCTGTCGGAAGTGAATGTGAAGGCGTTGGAATACCTTACCGATACAACAGGGGTTCTGGTTAAGAAGATTAAACCCAACTTTAAGACCCTGGGACCTAAGTACGGCAAGCTGATGAAGCAAATTGCAGCGGTAGTAAATGGATTTGGGCAGGAAGAGATTGCCTCCATTGAAAACAAAGGCCGTTATGATATAGTGGTAGACCATCAGAAAATTGCCTTAACCATCGAAGACGTTGAGATCCTTTCGGAAGATATACCCGGTTGGCAGGTAGCTACTGAAGGCCGTATAACCGTGGCTTTGGATACGACCATCAGCAACTCCCTGCGACAGGAAGGAATAGCCCGTGAGTTGATCAACCGGATTCAAAACCTTAGAAAAGAGAATAATCTGGAAGTAACCGATAAAATAGAGCTCTGGATACAGAAACATGATCAAATAACTGATGCAATAGTCAACAATAATGAGTATATTTGCTCTGAAACACTGGCTGTGAATCTTCATTATAATGAAACAATAATGGATGATTCGTATGTTGAAGTGGATATTGAAGAAGATGTAAAAACATATGTATACATCCGCAAGGTGAATAATTAAAGTGATTAAACCCTACTGATATGGAAACAAAAAAAGAGAAAACCAGATACTCAGATGAGGAACTTCAAGAATTCAAGGCCATCATCATTAAAAAGCTTGATGAAGCCAAGGCTGGTTTGAAAATTCTAACTGAAGCATATACTACACAGAATGCCAATGATACCAACGATACTTCACCCTCGTTTAAGATACTCGAAGAAGGCTCACAGGTATTGTCGAAGGAAGAAAACAGTCAGCTGGCAGCCAGACAGCAGAAGTTCATCCGTGATCTGGAAAATGCTCTTATTCGTATTGAGAATAAATCATACGGCATCTGTAGGGCTACCGGAAAACTGATCTCCAAGGAGCGACTCAGAAGTGTGCCTCACGCCACCTTAAGCATAGAAGCAAAGCTTAATCAGAATTTGAAAAAGTAAATGATAAAGCTGAATAAAGTCCAGATCGCCTGGGTGGTTGTTTTATTGGTTCTTCTGATTGATCAAGCATCTAAAATCCTTGTAAAAACCACGATGACCTACGGGCAGGATATTCCTGTGCTGGGCGAATGGTTTTACATTTATTTTATCGAAAACGAAGGGATGGCCTTCGGGATGAAGTTCTCGGGTGATTATGGAAAGCTTATACTGAGTATATTCAGGATCGTGGCTGTAGGTTTTATTGGCTGGTACATACATAGGTTGATAAAGCAAGGAGCCCATACCGGATTAATTATCTGCATTTCCATGATTATGGCCGGCGCCCTGGGCAACATCATTGACAGTGCTTTTTATGGGCTGTTATTCTCCGAGAGCACCTATGTGCAGGCTGCACAATTTATGCCTGAAGGGGGCGGATATGCAAGCTTTCTGCACGGAAAAGTAGTCGATATGTTTTATTTTCCTCTGATCAGCGGCCATTTTCCTGAGTGGTTTCCCATCTGGAGCGGAGAACAATTTGTTTTCTTCCGTCCGGTTTTCAATGTTGCTGATGCTTCTATCAGCCTGGGTGTTTTCATTTTGCTTATATTTCAAAAGAAGTTTTTTCAGTTTGAGCTGGAAAAATCAGCTCCCAGCAAAGAAGCAGTATAACAGAGCACGTTCAACAACTCCTTTTATCCTTCAATACAACCAGGGCAGGAGCCTAATGCTATACTATGAGTGGTTTTCTATTCGAACAAATAATTTTTGGCCCTATTCGTAGCCGGCGATTGGGCATATCTTTAGGCATCAACCTATTGCCTACGGTAAGAAAGCATTGTACGTTCAACTGTATATATTGCGAATGTGGCTGGACACTTACCAAAGATGTTGATGAAGGTTTTCCCGTTTCAGCGCAGATCAAACAAGCCCTGGAAGAGAAACTCAAGTCTATGAAAAGTAAGGAGGCTCTGCTGGACTCTATTACCTTTGCCGGCAATGGCGAGCCTACCCTTCATCCCCACTTTGCGCAAATTATTGATGATACCATTGAATTGCGCGATACCTACTATCCGCAGGCTAAGGTGTCGGTGCTGACCAATTCCAGCCGGGCGTCCAATCCCACCATTGCTGAGGCCTTGCTGAAGACCGATCAGCCGATCTTAAAACTCGATGCCGGCACCGAAGAAACCTTCAACCGCATAAACAAACCCCTGATGAAAACTTCGCTGGAGGATATCGTTGGGTCATTGGAGGCCTTTCAGGGAAAAGCGGTTATTCAGACCTTGTTTGTTAAAGGAACCCATAAAGGAGAGATTATCGATAATACTACCGATGAAGAGGTGGAGGCATGGTTGGGGCACCTAAAAAGAATAAAACCCAGGCTGGTGATGATTTACCCCATTGCCCGTAGTACACCCGAAGAAA
>JBEPXC010000099.1:0-12709 GCA_041642035.1 Sphingobacteriia bacterium | reverse complement strand
ACCAACGACGATGGCATAATGGCGCCGGGAATACGAAACCTTATAGCTTTTATGCGCGAAATCGGTGAAGTAGTAGTGGTAGCTCCCGATAAAGGGCAAAGCGCCATGGGACATGCCGTTACCATTGCCCTGCCCCTTAGGATGGAGAAGCTTGATACAGAAGGAGATCACCAGGAATACAGCTGCAGCGGGACTCCCGTTGATTGCGTGAAACTGGCCGTTAATAAAGTATTGCATCGCAAACCTGATATTCTGGTCTCGGGCATTAATCATGGCAGCAATGCTTCAATCAATGTAATTTACAGTGGCACCATGTCTGCAGCTATTGAGGGTGCCATGGAAGGTATTCCCAGCGTTGGCTTCTCCTTGCTCGATTACAGCCTTAATGCCGACTTTGTTTCAGCACGCAAATACATCCTGCAAATTGTGCGGAATGTCCTTAAACACGGCTTACCCCTTGGCACATGTCTTAATGTAAATATTCCGGCTGTATCCCAAGACCAGATAAAAGGCGTGCGCGTTTCCAGACAGGCCAACGGCAACTGGGTAGAGGAATTTGATCACCGCAAAGACCCCAGGGGAATGGATTATTTCTGGCTTACCGGTAAATTTGAACTGCGCGAAGATATTGATGAAACAGACGAATGGGCCCTGGCAAACAAGTATATTTCTGTCGTCCCCGTTCAGTTTGATTTTACGGCACACCAACATATCAGTAAATTAAAAGAATGGGATTTTAATGCTTAAGAAAGATAACTGGATTCTGGGTATAGCTCTGGGAATATTGGTTCCCCTTATCATATATGGGATAATATTTGCTGCCATGAGTCAATGGGGCACTATTGATGAAAACCTTAACATCTACATCGTCAAGGAATCTACCATGCAGTTGGCTGGGATTTTTGCCAACATGTTTACCTTTAGATATTATATGGTCAACCTGAAATACGATAAAACAGGTAGGGGAATACTTCTGGCAACTTTTGCCTATGCCGGTTTATTTGTATATCTGCATGTTCTTTAAGCTATTATAATAAGCTCATAGATGAAATACTATATCATTGCAGGAGAGGCATCGGGCGATCTTCACGCTTCCAATCTGATCCGGGAAATAGCAAAAAAAGACCCTCAGGCACAATTCAGAGCCTGGGGAGGCGAGCTGATGAAAGCTGCCGGGGCAACCCTTGTAAAGCATATCAATGAACTTGCTTTCATGGGGTTCTCTGAAGTGATAATAAACATAAGAACCATCCTGGCCAATATCCGTTTCTGTAAAAAAGATATTCTGCAATACAACCCTGATGTAGTGATCTTTGTTGATTACCCTGGCTTTAACTTACGTATCGCCCGTTACTGTAAAGAAAACCAATTCAAAACGGTTTATTATATATCGCCTACGGTTTGGGCCTGGAATAAAT
The DNA here is from genome assembly GCA_041642035.1 of Sphingobacteriia bacterium. Lineage (GTDB taxonomy): Bacteria > Bacteroidota > Bacteroidia > Bacteroidales > UBA7960 > SKVR01. Next base: position 11,291 of record JBEPXC010000099.1, on the reverse strand, counting down.
CCAGAATAAAAGCCATTAAGCGCGATGTTGATAAAATGATGGTTATACTTCCTTTTGAAAAAGCCTTCTATGATAAGCATTCCTATCCGGTTGAGTTTGTAGGTCATCCCTTGCTCGATGCACTGGATTTGCATGATGGAGCAAAGCCTCAAACAGATCTGTTCAAACATAAGCATAGCCTGCCGGATAAGGCTATAATCGCTCTTCTGCCTGGCAGCAGGAAACAGGAAATCTCGCTAATGCTTCCTCCCATGGCGGCCGCTGCAGCCCGGTTTCCTCAATATCAGTTTGTAGTTGCAGGAACCAGTGCTCATTCACCCGAATACTATCAACAATTCCTGGGCAAAAGTAAGATACCAGTCCTGTACGGGCAGACCTATCCGCTTCTTCAGAATGCTTACGCAGCTCTGGTAACTTCGGGAACAGCAACCCTGGAAACAGCATTGATTGGAACACCTCAGGTGGTTTGCTACAAGGCTGGGTTCTTTTCTTATCAAATTGCCAAAAGACTTGTGGATTTAAAGTACATCTCATTGGTAAACCTGATCATGGATGAGCAAGTGGTTACCGAACTCATCCAGGAAGATTTAAACCTTCCCAGGCTACAGAGCGAATTGGAGGCCATTACTCTTGATCAAAAAAACCGCAGGCGAATGATCGATAAATATGCTATACTGCGCGAAAAACTCGGTGGTAGGGGAGCCTCAGAAAAAGCAGCGGAGATAGTAGTATCATTCGCCAATCAATAAAAGAATCTTAGTCAGCCTTTACAAAGCGGGCATTTGTAGTCCCATCTTCCTGTTGCAGAATGAGCGTATCTCCCTCAATGGTATAACGCTCCGCTTTACGGAGTGCTTCAAAAAACAATTTCTCTGTTTCCATTTCAGCACAGGCCATTTTGGTAGCGCCAATGTCCCGGAAGCTGATGCTGTTGTTATCATCCACCCTGTATTGACCAAAAAATTGATTGCAGCTGCCATTGCCTGATACTTTACCCTCCTCAGCATTAAACTTTAATACAGGCTCACTATTAAGATTCTTATCACCCGGAACAGCCTTGCCGTTGACTTCCACAAGTCTCCATTCATTTGCTGTAAACTGTGTCACATCCTTTCTCAAAACATATAATTGGGCCACATCTCCTTTGATGGGTTTACCCTGAATATCATATTGTACGATTTTATTCTCAGCCACGGCATATTGTTTAGGAACGGAATCTGTATCCATTGTCTCAAGGGTGATACTGTTACCATCAACCCCCCAGTTAAAATCTCCTGTCATTATATAGAGATCATTTCCCTTCCCAAGGTATCTCCACTGATAAACATAGGTCAAATCAGGGTTAAGTGTCATGGTAGCCATTATGGCTTCACAATCTGCACAGGGTAGCTTCCCTACATAGGTGCCCGACCAGTCCAGTGAGTTCATGCCCGAATGGATTTGGTCCTGTTGGTTATCAACCATTTTTCTCTGACTGCTGCATCCGGCGAGTAGACTTATAATCAAATACAGAAAGGGAATAGTTGTTTTCATTGTTACAGATTTTCAGTGAAATACGATACAGTCTACCTATGCTTGCGTTGAACAAGGTTGTAAAACCAAGAATTCTCTATAGCACATCTGTTTACAGCAAATATAGTGCTATTTTTAATCATCCCTCGCATACGAAAGCAAAACCTAATTTTAATTCCCTTATGTATAGCCAAAGAATTACTTTTTCTTCATTTAATCAATAGGAAGTAAGTTTTAATCCCTGACTTAAGATCAACTGGTTGTAAATGTGGCATTATTCCTCACCTTATTGTTTTGACAAAGGTGAATATGTAATTTTTAATTTTCCGGTAGCCGTGATTATTACAACCCTTCCAATGCTTCAGGGCATATTCATTACTAGTATGGCATGATATTACGTTACCATTGAAGCAGGTCAATTTCCCACAAATCTATTTGGTTTCGCTAATTTTTAACAGTAAATCAATCAGATCCGGGGAGGCTGATGATTCGTATTTAACCCGGGGAGGAAGCCTGAATAAGAATCCTGGCAAAAGCAAGTGAAAAAATAGAGTACTAAAATATTTTTTGATATAAAATTTACCATCATGGAGCTTTTTATTGGATGTAGTGGGTATTCCTACAAAGACTGGAAAGGAATTTTTTACCCCAATGATTTAACCCAAAAACAGTGGTTGTCTTTTTACGCAGAAAAATTCAATACTGTAGAGATCAACAATACATTCTACAGATTCCCTGAGGACAAATTATTTCAAAAATGGCTTGATCAAACACCCGGACACTTCAGGTTTACCATCAAGGGGCATAGATTTTTCACCCATCAGAAAAAGCTGAAAATTGACGAGACTTTTGGAGAAAGACTGGATGATTTTCATACTTCCCTAAAACCTCTTAAAGACAGGGCAGGTTGTATTTTATGGCAACTACCGGGCAATCTGCATAAGAACATTTCAAAACTGGAAACCTTCTGTCAAAAACTGGAAAAGCAGTATACCCACGTGCTTGAATTTCGCCATCAATCCTGGTTTGACAAGGAGGTTTATGACGTTCTGAAAGCAAACCATGTTGTTTTTTGCATTCTTTCGGCTCCCGATGATTTACCAGAAGACCTTGTTGTAACAGGCAAAACCGCCTATGTACGGTTTCATGGTAAAGATAAATGGTATGATTACCTCTACTCCGAACAGGAGTTGGAGAAATGGAAAGATAGGCTGAGCGGGCTAAATACAATTGAGCAGTTGTATGTTTACTTTAATAACGACATGAATGGTAATGCTGTAAAAAACGCATCTACCCTCAGTGAAATGTTTAAAAAGTAGCACTCCTTAACCCGAACTCCTTTTAGCCCTATTTGAGAAAATCACAATAGGTGGCTTTACTTTAGAGTAATTTCCCTGCTCTTTGCAATGCATCCTGTATGTTGGCGCATACATTCTCCTGCCCCACCATGTCAATGATTCCATTTTTCTTTAATGTCTGATAAGGAGCAGCGGCCAATCCGCTGAATATAACCTGAACATTGCTCTTCCGTGATTTCTTAAGAAATATCTCCAAATTCTTCAGTCCTGTTGAATCGATGAAAGGGACCAGCCGCATCCGGATTATCCTTATTGTGGGTTTATTTCCCAGCTGTTTCTCAGCTTCCTCAAAACGGTTGGCTACGCCAAAGAAAAAAGGCCCATTGATTTGAAAGACCTCCACACCTGCTGGTATATCGAGAACTTCTGCTTTGGAATCCTCAGATAAGTAGCCCGATTCGTCCTCTCCCGAAGAATCCAGCACATGAATACCCGAAGTCTCAGATACCCGCTTAACAAATAGAAAAGCCGCGAGCACCAGGCCAAATTGAATGGCTATACTGATATCTACCAATACAGTAAGAAAAAAGGTTGTTAACAACACCGAAATATCACTTTTGGTGTTGCTGAACATTCCTTTAAAGGATCGCCATTCACTCATATTGTAGGCCACGACAAAAAGAATACCTGCCAGAGCAGGCATAGGAATCAACTTTGCCCATTTTCCAAGAAACAACATAACCAGCAAAACAAATATTGAATGCACAATGCCCGAAACGGGAGTAATTCCACCATTACGCACATTGGTCATAGTACGTGCTACTGCTCCACAAGCGGGTATACCTCCAAAGAAAGGAGTGATTATATTAGCTACTCCATTGGCTATCAACTCAGTATTGGGCCGGTGTTTATATCCTGTTGCTCCATCGGCCACCATAGCCGAAAGCAACGACTCTATGGAACCCAACATAGCAATAGAAAAAGCAGGGAGCAACAGGATGCGGATACTGTGAAAGTCTATCCGGGGTAGGGAGGGTGAAGGAAAACTTGCACTGATCTCTCCAAACCGGCTTCCAATGGTTTCAACCGGCAGTTTAAAGAACATAACCATCAATACGCTTGCCACAATGGCCAGCAAAGAACCCGGAACCTTTGGTATGATTTTCCCTCCGTATACCGATAACAAAATGGTAAATACCGCAATGCCCAGGGCATAATAATTTACCGATGTTATATGCTCACTATAATAAATCAGCTTATCAATAAAATCTGCGGGTACAGCCCCACCTTCCAGTCCAAAGAAATCTTTTACCTGGCTAAACAAAATAATAACAGCAATACCGCTGGTAAAGCCAATGATGATGGGATAAGGCATATACTGTATAAGACTTCCTATTTTAAGCCACCCGAGCATCATCATCATAATACCTGCCATAAAGGTTGCGATCAACAGGCCGTCCAGACCAAACTCCTGCACTATACCATAGAGTACCACGATAAAGGCTCCTGTAGGCCCGGCAATCTGCACCCGGCTGCCGCCCAGCAGAGAAATGAAAAAGCCACCCATTACAGCGGTAATGAGCCCTCTCTCGGGGCTTACACCTGAAGCTATCCCCAGGGCTATAGACAAGGGCAGGGCAACAATACCAACAATAATACCCGAAGTAAGATCTGCTAAAAATTTAGCACGATTATAGCTCTTGAGACTATCCCAAAGCTGTGGCCTGAAATGTTGCATGGCAATTAGAAAAGTTGGATGAGTTGTTTTGTCAGTTCTTCTCGCGAAAAGGCATTAATCTGCTCCTGATGGGGCTTCCATGAGGCCCTATCAGAGATTCTCGCTTCGATAAAACTCCTGATACCCGGCACATCCATATAGTTAAACATCTTGCCCGATCGTGTTCGGGCCAGTAAAGCGGCTGCATCGCCATGAGGTGGCCCCACACCTATTACCGGCCTGCCCGAGGCCATATATTCAAAAATCTTCCCTGTAACGATGCCCTCATTGTGTTCAAGGAGCGGAATTGCCAACAGCAACAGATCGGCCGACTGCATGCGTTTAATGGCTGTTTGGTGGTCGGTATGGCCGCTCATCTGCACCCTTACCTCCCGTTGCTGCGACAAGATGGATTTCCATTTTTCAGAAACGCTTCCTGTAAATTCCAGAAAGATCTTATTGCCCACAGCTTCCTTTAAATAGGATAAAGCCTGCAGAAAGCCTGAAAGCTCATATTCATCCGTCATCGTACCGATATAGGCAATGGTAAACCCATCTCTTGAAGAATCCCGGGGGGTATACTCAAAATCGTCCGGGTCAAAACCATTGGTGATAACGCTTATTTTATCAGCTTGTGTATGGGGGATTTTTTCCCGGAATTTCTTCCTGATATAATCACTCACCGTAATTACCTTATCAGCATTACGCAAAACCTGTTTTTCCATCTCCAGATCTCTCTTTCTGATGAAGGGAAGGTGGAGCATCATCCTGTAATAAAAAATGTCTGTCCATGGATCGCGCAGGTCGGCAATCCACTGAATGTGTGGAAGTTCTTTTTTCAACTGCTTCCCCACCAATTGGGTTGAATGAGGCGGACTTGTTGTAATAAGCTTTTGGATATTATATTCTTTGATAAGCTCTCGTGCCTGGGCCAGGGCATAGCGATTCCAACCCACACGAGCATCAGGCACAAAAAGATTGCCCCTGATGAAACGGGAAATGGCACTGAATAATCCCGATTTCTTTTCATTGGTGAAACCCGAATAGGGGGCCTGTTGGCGCCCGCTTATCCGTTTGTAAACGGAATAGGGCTCGAGGGTAGCAGTATGATAAACTTTAAGCTCTGGCGGCACTTCTTTTTCAAGAGAAGCATCCAGTACAGGATAATTGGCCTGCTGGGGCGAAACGGTAATGATTAATGGCTCGTAACCCAATTGCGGGAGATACCGGGCAAATTTCAGCCATCTCTGTACTCCCGGACCCCCACTTGGAGGCCAGTAGTAAGTGATAATGAGTATCTTTTCCATTTGCCGGTATTATATGATCCGTTATGCCTGCCGAACTACAACCCGAAATGTGGCGGCGCTATTTCTTGGTTTAATTATTTTCGTATGTTCTTTTTTTGTATTTCATCATCCAAAATGCATATCCTGCAATCGCCAGTACGAGTAAAATGCTAAATGCTAACGCAATTTTCTGTCCTGCATAATAAGACTGTGGTCTGAAACGGAACTCAATTTCATTCTCACCTGCGGGAACCACCATGGCTCTTAAGATGTAATTGGCCCTGAAATGTTCCGCTTTTTCTCCGTTAACATATACTTCCCAACCATGGGGATAATACACCTCGGAGAATAATGCCAATTGGGGTGCCGCAGCTACTGATCGGTATATAAGCTCGTTGGGTTTATATGATATCAGTTCAATGCTTCCACGGGGATCAGGCTTAATTTGAGAATAATCTATTGTATCTTCAAATCTTCTGTCGATAAGAGCTACCTGGGAGGGATCAATTTCATTCAGGCCTTCGAGTTCTTCATTTGCATCTTCTACCCAATTGATTTCTTTTATGAACCATGCATGCCCCAATGCTTCATCGTTATAGCTTACTGTGGGCTGACGGTCAGGTCCGGGAACAATAAGATATTTCGTGTTGAGCATATTAAGCACTTCCATATTTCCTTTCGTGATATGGTGGTCGATCAGTTCCTGGTAGCGCTGTAATTTGGCACCATGATATCCACCTATGGAATGATGATAATAACTGGTAGAACTGTCGTTGAAACTACTTACGGTTACATTATAAACCCGGTAGGGTGTATCCCCATCTTCCAGAATCTGAAGGTCAGCCTGTGTAGGAGGAACAGGATTTTCCACCTGCCGTTTGGGTACAAATTTATCATGGTCAAAATAACGCATACTTACCGGAACCATATCCAACAATAGCAAGGCAGCCAGCACAACAACAAAGAGTTGTTTTTTAATCTTGCCGTAGGCAAACAGCAATACTGTAGCAGCTGTGGCCAGGGCAAAGAGCAGGCTTCGCAGGGCGTCGGCACGGAATATGGCTATCCTGGCATCTTCAAGATTGTTTTGCATTTGTTGAATCATTTCAGCCGATTGCTGTTCCTGTACCATCCAGTTGGCAAACATGGTCACTTCCTCTTTTGAAAAGTAGGCGAAAATTCCGGGAGCCATGTAAAATATCAGTGCCAGCCCCCCGGTTAGCCCCAATGCGGTAAGAAAGGCCGGATGTTTGAGGTGAATTTTTTGCTCTCCCACATACAAGCGTTGCAAACCTAAAAATGCAAGTGCCGGTATCACCAGTTCAGCTACTACCAGGGTCATTGAAACGGCTCTGAATTTATTATAGCCCGGAATATAATTGATAAAAAAATCGGATAAGGCCATGAAATTATGACCCCAGGAAAGCATGATAGATAATATGGCTGCCAGCAGTAATCCCCACTTGAGGGGCCCTTTCAGAAAAAACAAGGACAGGAAGAAAAGGAAAAGCACCACTACTCCCGCATATATCGGTCCTGAAGTAAAAGGCTGATCGCCCCAATACTGATTTGCCTGTCCTACATTCTGACGCATGGCAGGTTCTACCTCCTGCATGGCACGCTGATTGGCTCCAATCTGACTGGTAGCGCCTCCTTTAAAGTTAGGTATGAGTAGGCTGAAGGTTTCTGTAACACCATAACTCCATGCAGTAATATATTCAGTACTTAAACCTGAGGCTTGAGTATTTTCTTCTGCAGTCAGCTCTGTTCCTCCACGCATGGTTTCCGATGCATAAACATAGGTGCTCCAGAAATTACCAATATTAACCCCTACCGCTATTACTGCAGCTGCGAGCAACATTCCCGCTGCTTTTAAAAACCGCAAATGATTCCCCTGTTGTATCTCCTGTACCAGCTTAAACAGGCCATAAAAAACCACGATGATCAACAAATAATACGTTATCTGTAGGTGATTGGCAAAAAGATGCAGGGCAAGGCTGAGAGCAAAAAGAAGAGCACCAGAATAATAATTTCCCCTGAAGGTATGAATAATAGATGCCAGTACCGGCGCCATATAGGCAATAGCCAACGCCTTGGAATTATGCCCCGCATCAATGATAATGAAGTGATACGAGGATAAAGCAAAGCCAATGGCACCCAGCAAAGCAATCCATATATTTACCTTCAGAACCAATAGAAACACAAAGAACCCCAGGAAGTATAAAAATATCATATCAGCCGGACGAGGCAATCCCAGGGTTAAGATCTTATGGAAAAAACTGGAGATGTTGTTGCTGTATTTCACCGAAATCTGAAAGGCAGGCATACCTCCAAACATAGAATTGGTCCACAGGGCCTCTTCTCCGGTTTCAGCACGATAATCCCTAATTTCCTTAGCCATCCCCTCAAATTTCACAATATCCGACTGCACCATTCTTTTTCCCTGCAACACCGGATAGACAAAGGCTATACTTAATAGTAGAAAAACCAATAAGGCTCCAAGGTAGGGAAACAATTTATTCCAATCAGGCTTTTGCATGGTAAGGTAAAGGTTAAGGTTTAAAGTTAAGGTTTAGGTTACGCTTGGTTTAGATATAATGTTATCAATGATAGCATAGTAAAGCAACTATTCTTTCTTTTTCTTATCTTCTTTGATTTCCTCAAAGTCAATATATTCACCAATCTTATCGGTTATTTTGCCACTCTCCTGTTGAGGGTCTTCCGAGATATTGACCCCTGAGCTGGTCTTTCCTGCAGATTTCTCGTTGCGTAAATGAGGATTTTGCTCGTAAAATTTCCTCTTAAAACGATTAATGTACCAGCGCACCAAAGCCGGAAACAAATACATGGTAAAAACACGAAATGCCAGGTAGATAAGAACAAAGGTGGCTATTAATTTTATAAGGCTCATAGCAATAGAATTGAAACATTGATCATCCCCCGCCCCGGGAGATTAAAAGCCCATACTGTTGGTAATGGGTATAACTTGTTGTTTGTAAGACAGGGCAAAAATAAGAAAAATCATCGTATACCGACCAGCAAGGTTCAACTTGTTAATTAACCTCCTGCAAAGGTCTCTTTAAAAGGAATTAAAAAAACACCTCCTCCTACCCTGCCGGCACCTTTTATATGCAAAACAAAAAAGGCTGAATCAAAAATATTGAAACAACCTTTATAATTCAAAAAACTATGCGTTGGATTTTCTACTTATGAGTTTTCTCGCTGGAAACTGTAAGTTTCTTTCTTCCTTTAGCTCTTCTGGCAGCTAATACTTTGCGGCCATTAGCTGATTCCATTCTTTTTCTGAAACCATGCTTATTTTTTCTACGTCTCTTGGATGGTTGATATGTCCTTTTCATTGTATAAAGATATTTTGCTGTGAGTACTCTGCCGCTTTACTTATTGCTGTAAACCATCTTAACAGCTTTATTTTCTGACTGTAATGTATTTTAATTCAAGGCCCTGATTTTGGGACTGCAAAGATAGACAATAGTTTTTTATTCCCAAATCCTTTTGAATCTTTTTTTAAAAAAACCTCTGCTCTCCCGCTGTATATCCACTCTCGTGTTCATGATTGAAATATTCACCCGCCTTGAGATTATAAAACCTGCCCTTGAGTAAATTGGCTGCCAGGCAAGAATGAACAGGTATTATACCTGCCAGACTGCCCGGTTTAAACAAATCCCAGTATTCATCAGGGCAATAAAACACCCCATGTTCCTGCGATATGCGATTCAGATACAGGGGCTCCGGGAAACGCTCCCAGCCTTTGGCATGGAGGGTGACGATCTCGCCGTATACAATTTCCTTATCTCCCAGGTCAAGGCTATCTTTCGACAGATGCACCGCCCCGCCATAAACGACGATCTCGTTTCGGGACTTTTGTCTTGATACCACCGGTGCAGCAACCGCTACCGAGATCTGCTCCCAGTCGCACGAAGCCTGATGAAATTGCATCAGATCGTAAAAAACAAAGTTGCCCACCCGTATTTCGTCTACCTCATGAAAATCATTAACCAGGCTGCAGGTGGGCGTATCCCCCCAAGAGGTAACAACATCAGGATAATTGATAAGGAACTGATTTTTTATATCATTCAATTGCTGCACACCCGTTAAATAGGCTTTATGCACTTCATTCAGCGAATCGGTGTGATAGGTCTGCCCGGCATGAGCCACAAATCCTCTGAATTCAAGAAATGGATTTCCACTGGCACTGGCCAGCAGCATTCCGATCTCATCCATGTCTTCCAGGGCAAAGCCACTACGGTGGTTGCCTACATCAATTTTGATATAAAAACCCGTTTTGTGTCTCAATTGGGTTTGCAGCAATTCTAGCACCGAAGAATCGGCAATAAGTATGCTCAGATTTATGCGTGAAGCCAGATCATTGATATGATTGATTTCGCGCACATTCACCGGAAAAGCAACCATAATATCATTCCAGTTGTCGCGGGTAAAATATTCAGCCATCGACAACGAGGAAACAGCAATTTTCTCAACCCCGGCTTCTCTGAACCAGCCCCCAATAACCAGCGACTGATGCGTTTTGAAGTGTGGCCTGAACATAACCCCCGATTCAGTCGCCTTGGCAGCCATGTGTCTTATGTTTCGGCGGCATTTCTCCTCATCAACCACCAGGGTGGGCATTATAATATCATTCATAGCATAGCAATTTATTGACCGAATGCTGAACTTGTTTCAGCATCCCTTACAGCAGGGACTATTTAATCTTCTCCTCCACCATTTTCAGTATTTGTTGCTCTTTTGCAATGGCTTCCTGGTAAATCTGCTCACTACGTCCCACTATATCCTCCACAAAAGCCTTATCGTCAAGGTCCCTTGAATTTACCTTTACATTCAGGTAAGCACCTATCACGGCAGCCCTTGCACACAAGGCACCCACTCCGGCGTCGGTGACCGAGTTGGGGTTGCCCCTTTCAACCATTTCGCTGATGATATCCATACTCTCGAAAGCCTTTTGCAATACCCTGAAGGGCACTTCGATGGCATAACGCGTAGCTTCCTGGATGGCTGCCTTACGGATTTTCTTTTCTTCCTCACTGGATTTAGACATGCCAAAAGCATCCATGATGCGGTTAAAGGAACGGGTGTCTTCATCGACCAAAAACATAAGCTCATCTTTTAGTGCCTGACCCTTTTCGGCCCACTGGCTAAAGAATTCCCATTGCTCATCCCAGCCACGCTTGTGCGAAGACAGGTTGGCAACCATAGTAGCCAGCGAAACCCCCAGAGAAGCTATGTAAGCCGATATAGAGCCACCGCCGGGAGCGGGCGACTCACTTGCTGTCTCGTCGGCAAACTCCTGCAGATTCATATCCACAAGCTTGCGTCCTTCGTTTTCGGCCAGCATGTATTCAATTATTTTTTCTTTAGGATGAAACGGCTTCAGGTCATCAAGTCCCATCGACTTAACGGCTATCTTTATTAGCTCCGCTTCTGATATGCCCACGCTGCGCT
>JBEPXC010000098.1:0-13028 GCA_041642035.1 Sphingobacteriia bacterium | reverse complement strand
ACAAAAGCACCGTTGCTGACATGTCGAAGACCTATAATACCATCAAAGGGTGCCTTGAGCTCTGTTTCGGCTATACGGGCTTCTATAAGCATTATATCGGCTTCAATGGTTTGTATTTCGGTTTCAATCTGATCATAGCTTTCCTGGCTAATGGCATCACGCGATAGCAGTGTTCTCTGACGATACTCCCGTTCTTCAGCAAGATTCTTTTGTGCCTTGAGTTTAAGCAATTGAGCCTGCAGGGGTCTGTCATTAATTTTAGCCAATAGTTGTCCCTTTCTTACCGGAGTACCCTCATCAAAAAAGATATTGATTATTTTACCAGAAGTTTCGAAAGAAAGATCTACTTGCTCATCAGGAATTAAGGTGCCAGAACTATTGATTCGCTCTACGAGTTTTTGATACTCCATTACCAGTGCATCAACGTTCAGCTGATTTGGACCGGCAGGGCGCTGAACTCCATTCGACACGGGTTCATTGCTGTATAACAGAGGTTTTAGTTTGGGATATAAGATTAATCCCAGAATTACCAGCAGAATGCCGATAATAAGATAGGGCCGGAATTTATTATTCATGTTGTATAAAAGAGATATAAATATTGGGAGAACATAAAACTAATTCAGATTCGCTTACAGAAGGAAAACCATCATCAACTATGGAGATTAAATCGAACTAATCAAATGCTTCCTCTGTGCATGTTTTAGGTAAGAATCTTTCCATGCATGCAATGTTTTCCGGCCCCAAAAGTAACGATATTCCCTGGGGTGAGCAGCCAAATATTCTTAAAATGTAGATATGGGTTTATTTAATACGGATACGAAAGTGCTATTTACTGAATAGTTATAAACAAGACGGGGTTATTTATTACCCTCGTAAAAGTGTTTTTCACAGAAACTTCTGTTGACAGGAGGCAAATATTTATTCATTTTTCTTTTGGCAATTGGGGCAGAAATATCCTGTTCGTCCTGATATTTTAATCTTCTTTATCTTACCTTTACCCCGGGGACATTCCTCCCCTTCCCTGCGTTTGGGCAGCAAAAAAGCATCAGGCATCCTACCAACTTCTGCCTGCTTCTTAATAGCTGTTTTCATAACCCTGCCTGTTTGTTTATACAGCTCCGCTCGCTGTTGTTCTGTGAGCTGATGTGCTTTTTGCCCGGGATGAATGCAAGCCTGAAACAGAATTTCATCCGCATAAACATTTCCAATACCACTTAATACCGATTGATTCATCAGGAAGCTTTTTATCCTGGCCTTGCTTTGATTGAGTTTTGAAAGAAAGTCTTTTTTACTGATTTCAAGGGCATCAGGCCCCAGCTCATGTTCTTCTATATAGTCTTCAACATTATTTGTTATCTCAACCTTGCCCAGCTTTCTTTTAGACCCATAAACAAGCTTATGGTTATTGCCCAGTTCAAATATGCACTTAGCATAGGAGGATGTTGCTGAGTCCGTTTCAGCATAGCTAAGAAAACCTGTCATACCAAAATGCAAAACAAGGGTATATTGGTTCTCCATCTCTATGAAAAGGTATTTTCCTCTTCTAAGGTTCTTCTTTACCTGCTGACTTTTAATATATCTTCCCAGGCTGTTTTTTGTGGTTTTAATGAAACTTTCATCTTTTACTATTACATCTACCACTTTACTTCCTATAGATTGATCAGCTGATTTTTTGTACATTTCAACATCTGGTAATTCAGGCATAGTGTTATTCTATTTGTATTAGACGATATAATTTCTTAAAAGTACTCAGGCTGTCTACTATACATACAACTCCGGTAAGTAGTGTATTATACATCGCTTTCAAAATCAAGCGGTAAGTTTGGCAACTGCACTATGGTCTCACATTCGTAATAAAGCCTTCCATGTAATGTTTATTCCTGTAATGTTGAATAGAACAGGTTTTATCTTTTTTTGATGCCGCAGCCGATGGCCCTTGTTACATCAGGATTGGGTTTATTTCCTGCCATCAGAGCATTTACGGCATTGGCAAGATAGGGTTTCTCAACCTTGTCAGCATCCTGATAATTATCATCAATGGCTCCAATATAGGCAACCCTAAGTTCATTGTCATCTCTGTTCAGCAAAAAGACATGCGGTGTTCGTGTGGCCCCATAAACAGGGTAAACACTCTGTTCGGCATCAACCAGGTAGGGAAATGGAAAGTTTTTTTCTTTTGCCCGAATTTTCATCTTGCTATACGCATCCTGTGGTTGAGCCACAGAGTCATTGGGGTTAATAGCAATAACAGGATAGCCTTTAGGAGCAAATTCATTATGTATCTGTATCATTCTCTCTTCATAAGCTTTTACATAAGGACAATGGTTACACGAAAAAATAACGATAAAACCATTGGCATCCGGATAGTCAGCCATGGATACATATTCTCCGTCGACATTGAGCAGGCGGAAATCGGTCGCCTTATCCCCTACATCATAGCCTTGTGCATAACTACTAATAGCAAACAAGCCAATACTCAGAAATAAAATCAGGTTCTTCATAGTCAGGTGTTTTTGAAATTATACATATAAATAGGGTTAATTAATCAAGGGTAATAAAAGGCTTTCCAATTCATCGTAGTTCATTTCCTTTTCATAGAATTCACGAAATCCTCTTCCGTAAATAAGGGTGGCAGGAATGGCTCCACTCCAGCTTTCACTTACCTGAGGAATCCATCGGTTAGAATCAGGATCGTCGAGCAAAACAACTTCTCCCTGCATTTTAAGTCTGTTGATAAAGGGAATAACCCGGGAGTTAATCTGAGCAGGAAAATCAAGACTGACATACAATACCTTTACTTTATCTTTATGGTATTGGGCATGAATTTTCTCAAAATCGGGTATTTCTTTAACACAGGGAGCACACCAGGTTGCCCAGAAATTTATAACATATAAGGTATCGTCCTGGCGGGTGAGCCAATCGTTGAGTTGCTCAAAAGTATAGACTTCTACTCTTTCGATTGCTTGTAAATTTTGATTTGCTGTTCCGCTTAATATAACTATGAATATTAGAAGGAACCGATGAAACCCCTTTGATATCATAAGTAAAGACTATAAGATTATTGGCTGTTGGCCATTAAAAAAAATGAAAGTATTTGAAAATTAATGACTCTAACACCATCCCCAAACAAAGGTTTAAATTTTCTTTTCGTATTTTGCATTTTTAACAACAAGGTTACACATATACACTGGTGAATAACGGAAAAAAAAGTCTTACCTTTGCCGCAACACATACAGATAATTAAATACGATTATGAGCAAGGAATTTACACAGGCCATTTCAAAAAGATATGATGAACTATCAGGTCAACAATGCTGTTTATCTTGTGGTGGCGCTATCAATTATGCTGAAATAAAAGCAGGTGACAAATGCGCTGATTTAGGCTCCGGAAAGGGCTTTGATGTATTAAAGATGGCAACAATGGCAACAGAGGAAGGCTTTGCTTATGGTATAGATGTTTCTGATGCTATGATGGAAACAGCAAAAGAAAATGCCCGCAAGCTTAATTTGAAAAACACCGCTTTTGTTAAAAGCGAATTGGAATACATCCAACTTGACGATGAAACCTTAGATTTGGTTTTATCTAATTGCACCATTAATCATAGCCTCGATCAGAGTAAAGTGTGGAAAGAGATTTTTCGCATTCTAAAACCAGGTGGCACTTTTGTGGTAAGCGACATATATGCCTTAAGAGAAGTACCTGATCATTACAGAAATGATCCGGCAGCGGTTGCTGAATGCTGGGCAGGCTCGGTAACTAAAGAAGAATATTTTCAGAATATCAGGAATGCAGGCTTTTTATCTGCAGATATCATTGAAGAATCTACTCCCTACAACAAAGGAGAGGTGCAGGTTTGCAGTTTTACCATTAAAGGTAGGAAATAAAAGCATGACTAAAGTATTACATCTTTTTTTGTAACTTGCATCATAATTTGCTATTTTCAATTTTTCTCAATTCATAAAACATATTAAGTATGAAAACATTAATTAAGAAGCATGCCAGAAAAGAGGCAGAAGAAAAAAAACAAGCGCAATGCTGTGCTAAACTCTCTAACAATCAGGTGGGCTGCCACGATTAAGCATCTATTAAGGCATTCCCGGAAAGTATAACCCTATGAATTTAAAACCTTCAGCACATAACATTATTTCCCCCATAAAAGAAGGAGATAAATATTTAATAGTTAATTTATTATCCGGGAATGCTGATATGCTTTCCTATGATGAGATGAAAATCTTGGAGGAAGCGAATAAATATCCTCAGGAATTTATCAATAAAGGCTACATTAGTAATCCTGACAACGAAAAACTTGACTATCAGCTCAAGTATATCAATTTTCTGGAAGAAAGAGAAACGGAAGAAATCCAGCTATTTTTCGTACCTACCTACAATTGCAATTTTACCTGTTCCTATTGTTACCAAAGCGAATACCCTTCTATAAAGCATTCTTTTAATCGTGAGATTACCGATGCATTTTTCAGTTTTATAAATCAGAAGTTTGGAAACAGAAAAAAGTACATAACACTCTTCGGAGGGGAACCGCTTTTATCTGCTCCCAAACATAAGGAGAATATAGCGTACTTTATTTCATCCTGCAAGAAAAACAATCTTGATATTGCTATTGTAACCAACGGCTATACTCTTAATGAGTACCTTCCACTTTTAGATCCATCGTTTGTTCGGGAAATTCAAATCACTCTGGATGGTACCGGTGAAATTCATAATCAACGTAGGAAGCTTAAAAACAATTCTCCTACCTTCGATACTATAGTAGGAAATATTGATGCTTGTCTTCAAAAGGATATTTCAATTAACCTAAGAATGGTGGTTGATAAGGATAATATCTCAAACCTGCCTGATTTGGCTGATTTTGCCATTCAAAAAGGCTGGGTAAATCATCCTTTGTTCAAGACACAAATTGGGCGCAATTACGAACTGCATTATTGTCAGCATGGCCAATCAAAGCTATTCGACAGGCTGTCCCTATACCAGGAGCTTTTTCAATTGATACAAAAGCATCCTCAGATTTTGCAGTTTCATAAACCTGCTTTCTCGGTTATGAAGTTTCTACAAGAGAATGGGAGCCTGCCAGGGGCGCTTTTCGATGCTTGTCCTGCCTGCAAAAGCGAGTGGGCGATGGATTTTACAGGAAGCGTTTATTCCTGCACCGCTACAGTAGGAAAACCCGGAGAAAAACTGGGAACCTTCTTCCCGGAAATAAAGCTGGATGAGGAAAAAATAAAGGTATGGCAATCTCGAGATGTAATGCATATTGAAAAATGTCGAACCTGCAATCTGCAATTAATTTGTGGAGGTGGATGCGGATCGATTGCCCATAATCAGCATGGAAGTATTCTTTCGCCCGACTGCCGGCCCATTGATGGCTTAAACAGTATTGGGGCAAAAGCGTATTTCAGCGATTTACACCAATAATGGCCTTCGATAAAGGTTTGTTCATCATAAGGATAAACCTTCTTTATTGAAATTAAGATGAATACCCCTTAAAATAATTTTACATATCTCGCTTTAGCAGCTTGGTTTTATTAATTTTGCACCTATTCATTGGGGAGTCCCACTTTGAAAGTAGGAGCTTTTTCCTCTATTTTTCATCATAAAGCAAATTTATTTCTCTTACCTTATGCAAAAAGAGAATCGCAACATCACACTGCACATAAGAATAAGCAAGCATTTTTTTGATTTCTATCAACGGATTTCTTCAGTGTTTGACCATAGAAGTAATTTCTTGAGATCAGCTACCCGTTATGTATTTCTGCTTGCGTTTCCCTTAATTAGCCTTTCATTTTACTCCTGTCTTAATGAAGAGGTTTGTGAGGATGTTGCAACAGTACCTGTACGTGTGGGCTTTTATGAAGTAGACACAGCATCCACCACTCCGGCAAAGATATCTCTCGATAGTCTAACCTTATATGGTTTAGGAAAGGATTCTATTATCTATAACAATCAGCTTAACGTTAGTCAGGTTGAATTCCCCCTTAACTCCATTAGAGACAGTTGTGCCTTTATCTTGAGAATGCCTGATGTTGAGGGTTTATCCGTTTATCCATACGATACCCTTTGGTTTTATTACAGACGCATCCCGAATCTCATATCAATGGATTGCGGATTCGTTACCTTTTATGATCTCACATCTGTAACCTACACAACCAATCATATTGACTCACTTGTTATAGAAGATTCAAACGTAAGTAATTCCATAGATGAACACATCAAGATATTTCCAGCTGTTGCTGATACTTTTGCTTTATAACGCCCCTGTTTTTGCTCAGAATCAAAACAATACAGTAGATGATGCAGAAGGTCAGCCAACCGTTCGGCTTACAGATACAGTTGCCCGGGTTAAAATAGTGCCTTTTGTGCGCCTTGGAATTGATTTATCATCCATTGCACGTCAATTCATAGAAACGGAGGTTCGCCAATATGAAATCTCTTTGGATTCAGAAATCTGGTACAATTGGTTTGCCATACTCGAAGGAGGCCTATTTGACGTGAAAGGTGGACGAACAGATTTCACCTACGGGCAGCAAGGATTCTTTATGCGCGCAGGAATGGATTACAACCTACTCAAACGGGATTATCAGAAACAAAACGATCGGGTGCTAGTTGGGCTACGCTATGCATACAGCTCTATGACACACTATGCTGATAATTTTTATATAAGCAATCCCTATTGGGGAGACTATTCCGGGTCGATTGATGAAACCGGCTTTCAGGTCCATTGGTTAGAATTCAGTGGTGGGATAAAAACAGAGATTCTAAGAAATCTTTATTTGGGTTGGAATTTAAAAGCCAGGGTGAGGCTATATGAAACCCGGGATGCTGAAATCAGACCCTACTATTTTGGAGGATATGGCCATTCGAAAAGAAGGGCTCCGGTTATGGCACATTTTTCAATTTATTATAAATTTGGGTTATAATTACGGATAATTCTCACCGGGTAAAGTAACCGTATCTATTAAGGATACTGAGCATAATAAGAATAAGATCTGGATGAAATTAAACAATTAGCGAAAAGTTTGTACATTTTAAGTTAAAAAGTATTTTATCTTTGTGGCTTGTTCAACCATAGAACCGATAAGATTTGTAAAATGAAAGTTAATGAAGTTAAAGATTTGGTACTTAGAAAGCTAAAAAAAGAATTAAAGCCAAACCTATATTACCATAATTTTCAACATACCATAGATGTTTGCGAATCTGTTGACAGACTCGCAGATATGGAAGGTATTGAAGGTGACAATTTATCACTCTTGCAAACAGCAGCAATATTCCATGATACTGGTTTTATCTGGCGCTATGAAAATAATGAAGAACTTGCATGCAACTTTGCCCGTGAAATTTTAGGAGATTATGACTACACTTCTGATCAGATAGAAGCCATATGCAATATAATTATGTCTACACAAATCCCCCAACACCCGGATGGAATTATGGCAATGATTCTGTGTGATGCTGATTTGGATTATATCGGAAGAGGAGACTTTTTCATCACAGCCCTTCGTTTACACAGAGAATGGAGTGAAAATAGCAATATGAAAATCACATTTAAGGATTGGTACCTTAAACAACAAAGTTTTATTTTACAACATGATTTCTTTACGCATTCGGCACGTCAGCTTCGCAATGACAAAAAAGCACATAACCTGACCCAGGTAAAAGAGTTATTACATTTACTGGATGCAACGGCAGGGGATCCAATGAGTTCATTTTCAACTTCTTTTAAATAAGACACATGCTTTTTCTATTAGTTTCATACACTAATACTAAATAACGGTCTATACAAAATACACCTATATCAACAGGAATAAGAAAAACCAGTAGCATGAGTTGCAAAAAACACTTATTAAAAGATAACAACTGTAACTTTAAAAACCAAAATGACGTATCCATGAAAAACTCTACCAGATATGGAAAGTGAAAATAGTAATGTAATTCTAGTTGCCTATGATTTTACCAGTATCGGTGACATTGCGGTAGAAAATGCCGTTAAAATGGCTAAGCTCTTAAAATACAAGGTTTGCATTTTACACATTATCAATAAAGCATCTCGTAAAAAGCTAAAGGAAGCCAATGAACCCTTGGAGTCTATTACTAAAAAACTTGAAAAGGTCTCAAAAGAGATCAAAAAAGAGCACAATGTTGATGTAGAGTTCATGTCCAGGAAAGGCAGTATTTTTACATCTATCGCAGCTGTTTCTAAAGAAATCGGTGCAAATTTTCTTGTTTTTGGTACTCATGGGAAAAGTGGCATCCAGTTTTTGCTTGGAAGCTTTGCTGTTAAACTGGTAAAAAGCTGTCCCGTGCCTGTTTTTGTGGTTCAGAAACCTGCTAAAGATTCAAATTTTAAAGATGTGGTTTTCCCCCTGAATTTAGAATCCGGTTCAAAACAAAAAGTGAAATGGGCAGTAGCATTGCACAACCAGTTTAAGTCTACCTTCCACATTTATGTTGACTCCTACCCCGACGAGTTTGTCCAGAAAAGACTCCGTGCCGACCTTAACCAGGTAAAGAAAATCATGGAGAAAAATAACATACCCTATACTGAAAACTCCTCTCCTCTTAAAGGAAAGTTTTCAGAAAAATGTGTGGAATTTACCAAAGAAATTAAAGCAGATATGATCATGATTTCTACGGACCCAGATAAGATCACCTGGAGTTTGTTCGGCTCACCCGATGAAAGAATCATATACAATCAGGATATGATTCCGGTGATGTGCATCAATGCACAGGATCTAAGGGTTATTATCGGAGGATTGTAAGCCTATTAAGCCAATATTTTCATAAAGCCGACTGATACAAGCCGGCTTTTTGTATTTTTATGCCCCCGATTTGATTGGAGTATTAAACATCATAAGATCTATGGAAAAACAACAAGCCAAAGAGCGTATTGAATATCTGGTAGGCGAAATTAATAAGCATAACTATAACTACTATGTTTTAGATAAACCAACCATTAGTGACTATGCGTTTGATTTTCTTCTGAAAGAACTTGAGAGGCTTGAAAAACAATATCCTGAACTCATACAGGAAGACTCTCCCAGTCAAAGAGTTGGAGGACAAATAACTAAAAAGTTTGATAATGTCAGGCATAAATATCCAATGCTTTCTCTGGGGAACACATATAGCAAAGAAGAATTGGAAAATTTTGATATAAGGATCCGAAAATTGATTGGAAACGAATATTCCTATGTATGCGAACCTAAGTACGATGGTGTTGCCATTGGGTTACGGTATTCCAATGGTCGCTTAACTCATGCCATTACAAGGGGTGATGGGGTAACGGGTGATGATGTGACAGCAAACGTACGTACCATAAGAAGTGTTCCCTTAAGCATTTCCAACAATAATATTCCCATGGATTTTGAAGCCCGGGGAGAGATTATGATGCCCCACAAAAGCTTTACCTCACTCAACAAAGCTAAATCTGAAAAGAATGAACCTCTGTTTGCCAATCCACGTAATGCAGCATCGGGAAGTCTTAAATTACAAGACTCAGCTTTAGTGGCTAAAAGAAATCTGGACTGTTTTGTTCATGGCATTCTGGGAGAAAATCTACCCTTTGAATCGCATTATGAAAACATTCAAAAGGCCCGTGAGTGGGGATTTAAGATATCATCGCTAACCAGAATATGCAAAAGTATTGAAGAGGTAATGAATTTTATAGAAGAGCTTCAACAAAAAAGACTGTCGCTGGACTATGACATTGATGGAGTGGTAATAAAAGTAAATCAATATGAAGTCCAAAAAGAGTTGGGATTCACCAGCAAATATCCCCGTTGGGCAATCGCTTATAAATACAAGGCAGAGCAAGGGATTACCATCCTTGAGGATGTGAAATATCAGGTAGGACGAACAGGGGCGGTAACTCCTGTGGCTGTTCTTACCCCGGTATGGGTGGCAGGTTCAATCATTAAAAGAGCATCCTTATACAATGAAGATAAAATCCAGGAACTCGACCTTCATCATGGAGATACAGTATTTGTTGAAAAAGGTGGCGAGATCATACCCAAAATAGTAATGGTCGATTTCAATAAGCGCCCCCAGAATGCTCAACTCGTTGTATTTGCTTCAAATTGTCCACGTTGTGGTACCCCATTAGTTCGAAATGTAGGGGAAGCGGTGCATTATTGCCCAAATGTTGAGCATTGCCCTCCTCAAATACAAGGAAAGATAGAGCATTTCATCAGCCGCCGGGCCATGAATATTGATGGTCTAGGGGAGGGAAAAATAGAAGTCTTGATTAACAATCATCTCATTGAAAAGGCATCTGATTTATATTCCCTGAGCTACAGCGATCTTTTGGGTTTAGAGAAAACAATTGTTGATGAGGAAAGCGGAAAAGCAAGAAAAATCAGTTTCCGTGAAAAAACAGTAAATAACATTCTCACAGCCATAGAAGAATCAAAAAAAGCACCCTTCGAACGAGTTCTTTACGCTTTAGGTATTCGGCATCTGGGTGAGACAGGTGCAAAAAAACTGGCCAGGGAAATGAAAGATCTTCAGACCCTAAAAAACAGTTCATATGAAGACTTAATGCAAGTACCCGAGATTGGCGAAAGAATTGCAGGAAGCATTATTGACTTTTTTTCGCATCCCGAAAATATTGAAATGCTGGAATCCCTCAAACAGGCTGGCTTGAATTTAAGGGTTGAACATCAGCAGTCATCGGCAGTCCAGGGTGGCCCTCTTGAAGGTAAATCTTTTGTGGTATCAGGCGTGTTTGAGAAATATTCACGCAATCAGTTAAAAGAACTGATAGAGCAAAAGGGAGGACATAATGTTTCTTCCTTGTCATCCAAAACCAGCTATTTGCTCGCAGGTGAAAAAATGGGACCAGAAAAGAAAAAGAAGGCTGAGCAGCTAAATATACCCATCATTAGTGAGCACGATTTTGATATGTTGATTCAATAATCAACCCATCCTTCATGGTCAGTTTCCTGTCTGCCATTGTTGCCAGATCATTGTTATGGGTAACGATTACAAATGTCTGGTTCAGCTTTTCTCTCAATTCAAAAAACAGACGGTGTAATTCATAGGAAGTTTCCGAATCCAGGTTACCGCTTGGCTCATCTGCCAGCACAACCAAGGGGTCGTTTATCAGCGATCGGGCCACGGCCACTCTTTGCTGTTCACCTCCCGACAGTTCTGTAGGCTTATGACTCAATCGGTCTGACAACCCGAGTAGACGGAGCAATTCCTCAGCTCTTTTTCGAACTTTAGATTCAGGTTTGCTCCCAATGAATCCAGGAATACATACGTTCTCCAGGGCAGAAAATTCAGGCAATAAATGATGAAACTGAAAAACAAAGCCTATGTTCTGATTCCTGAATGCCGAAAGATCTTTATCCGTCATATTTTTTAATTCTTTATCATTGATGATTAGGCTCCCTTCATCGGCTTTGTCCAGGGTACCTATTATGTGCAGTAAGGTGGTTTTACCCGCTCCTGATGTACCTACTATGGATACAACTTCACCCCTTAGGATCTCAAGGTCAATACCCTTAAGAACTTTTAGCGAGCCATATGACTTATGGATATTTTTAGCTATAATCATTTCTTTCAAAATTTAAGCTCCCCGTATTTGCTGATAATCAAGATAATAAAGAAGCTTGAGTGATAAACTGTTATATTGAGATGAATCCATCAAGAACCCGATATTTTCAAAATAGTTATTCACCAAACCAGACTGTTCATGAAGTATAGCATTTTTCCATACAAGATTAAGGCTTGAGCCAGGGGCAAATAGCCAGGTGAATACTAAATCTATATTAAAGGAATTAAAATTGAAGTTTTTATTATCTGTGAATTCGACTTCATCATTGGTCAGTTTTCCATCTTGCAACAGCGCATAAAATTTTTCATACTCGCCCTTCGACCAATACTGCCGTAAACGAAAACTAAAGTACATGTCATTTTTGACAATATAATCGCTGGAGAAAACATTTTCAACGGTAGTGATATCTCTGCTTCCAAAAATGATCTGATCTGTATCCAAAGAACCGGCATACCCCACATCATTTTGACTAAATCTAAGTTCTATACTATGTACAAAAGAAAATTGATCATTGAACCGGTATCTAGGTGCAATTTCATAAGAAAGGTTCGTATTATCAAACGAGGCAATGCGACTATAATTTACTTCGAAATCGAGCGCAAAGGGATTTCTGTAATCTGAAGATAATTCCGCAAAGCCACCAATACCTTTAGGACGCATGAATACCCTGCCCTCTTGCCGTGGCTCATAATAATCATAACGATCCAGCGGATGAAAATAAAAACCATGCGATAAATAGGTGTAATTTAGGGTTGATGTGCTAGTGGTAAAACGAACATACGTGTTTTCAATCCCATAATTATTATACCTGCCCTGATTTTGAATGCGAAACTGATTACGCCAACTCCGCACCAACCAAAAGGGTTCGTAAATATTATAATTTAGAATTATTGCATCTGTTATTTCATTGTTTTTGTGCGTTAATCCCAGGTCGTTATCATTGTAATCGGCATTTATTGCTGACCGTATCAACGAAAACTGAAGGTTCCCACTAATTTTAGCCACTGAAGCACGGTATTTGCTTCCGGTTTCTACATGAAATGCATTCTCATTATTCTCATTTTTATTATACAACTGGGAAAAAGAGCCCGACAGATCAAGCTCATAGGTATTGCTGGGATCTACCAGACTGGATCCGGCACCGGTCACATTGGCATGGCGGAAATCACCTGAGCGCAATACATTGGTATTTATAATGTATGCGGAAGAATTATTGGAAAGTGCCTGATCAAAAACGATAATGTTATAGTTGGTGGAGGGATCTGTTTGGACTTTTTTCTCTTCACCATTCAATTGGTTGATATCGGCATAGGTATTATCAGTAATGGCGTTGAAAATGCCTATTGCAAGGCCATTAACTGTTCTCCCACTGAGCTTCAATGCATTAACAAGGCGGGCTTGTAAAGGATTTTCAACCAAAATCTCTCCCGGCTCCAGTGAAGATTCTACATCATTATAAGC
>JBEPXC010000097.1:0-13049 GCA_041642035.1 Sphingobacteriia bacterium | reverse complement strand
AGTAGTATTCCATAACATTAATGGGTTCAGTAAGCTCACCATTTTCGGTAAACAGACCATACCATGAAGGAGTACGTTCTTGTTTTTGTCCCCAAAGGAACACATAAGAGCCCATGCAATGATCCTCATCGGCAAGTATGGCTTTTTTATAACGTTCCTCGATGGCTTGCGCTTTTTCGGTAGAAGTCTGCTCAATAGGAGCACCCCATTCGGTTTGTGCCACTTCCCAGTGTCCGGTAGCTCCCCATTCGGTAACAAGATAAGGGCCATTAAAGCCGGCATCTTTCATTCGCTGACCCAGGTTTATGATATCGCCATACATCTGAATGGAGATAAAATCGATATCAGGGCAGTTTTCTGCAATATATTGTACTTCTTTGGGCCCAATACCTGCCAACATTGTAGTGGTAACATGGTTTCCATCTTCTTCTTTAATCATACGAGCGATATCATTAACGGCATTCCAAACTTTCATATTGGTATAATGCAGGTTAAGTTCGTTGCCAATGCCCCAACCCAACAAAGCCGGATGGTCTTTTAGTTCGATCACCTCCTTGCGAAAACGTTCCAGCTGCGCAGCAACGGCTTGCTCATCGTTGTAGTCAAATCCATGGCGTTCGCGCTCTACATCAAGCCCCATCATCACCATCAACCCGCTTTCTTTTGCCATGTCGAGTACTTCGAGGGCTGTTTGCTGCCCATTGTCGGTTCGCCAGGTGCGGAAAGAATTTCCACCGTGTTTGGCAATTTCATCACAGGGTCCAAATTCGCAACCGCCACCTTTAACGAAAAATTCCTCTCCGTTAACATACAGGCGGTATTTACCATCGGTATTTCTCATCTCCACATGCGAAGGACCCTCAGGGGCGGAATCGGATGAGGAGTTTGTTGAATTACATGCCATCATTCCCATTGCCATAAAGAGTATGGTGAATATGTTAGTTGCTTTCATGTTGTTTCTATTTTATAAGTTTAGATTCAAGTTCTTCCAGAGATTTCCCTTTGGTTTCGGGTACAAAGCGCCATACGAATATTAGTGAGAGTAAACCAAAAAAGGAGTATATGAGATACGTATTGCTGCTGCCAAGATATTCCAATTGTGCCGGAAAGACCGTTGCTACCGAAAAACTCACAATGGAGTTCCAGAAACCCATAATGGATATAGCCAGTCCACGAAGCTTATTGGGGAAAATCTCCGAAAGGAGCGTCCACATAACAGGACCCATGGAAATGGCAAATGAAGCCACAAACATGAGTAATCCAATCAAAATCCAAATCGAATTGATGCTGATGGAATGCTTTAAAATAATCTCTTTAAAACTGTTGTAGGTGTCTTGCCCAACTTTTTGTTTCACCAGGCTAAAGAATTCCACCTCATTGTTGAAGGCCTGCCCATTTAAGTCGGAAAGATTCTGAATGTTTTCCAGATGAGCCGGGCTGGTTTGCATTTGATCAACCTCTACCATAAGGGTAATCATAGTTTTTTCGTCGATGGTATATTTGGCGTTATAAAACGATAACCCTACGATAGCCAACGAAATAAAAATACCCGTTGTACCGATATAAAGCAGCGGTTTACGACCCAGGCTATCGATAAGAAACATAGCCACAATGGTCATGACAACATTGGTTACCCCCAAAATGGCAGCTTGCATAAAAGCAGCATCTTTGCCGCCACCAGCCATTTCAAAAATCATGGGAGCATAATAGAAAATAGCATTGATGCCAGTGATTTGCTGAAAGAAAGCGATACCAAAACCAATGATCAATACTGTTTTCATCCGTTTGGAGAAAACATCAGAAAACCGGGCTTTGTCCTTGTGTTTTTCTTCTTTAAGGCTGTGATCGATTTCAGCGAATTCGATCATGGCTCTCTCTACCCCATGAATTTTTATCAAGACCTCTTTTGCCTCATCGGGACGTGCTTTTTGCATCAACCACCTGGGGCTACGGGGAACAAAAAACAATAATGCCAGATACAAAATAGCAGGTACAGCTTCTATACCAAGCATTACACGCCACTTGAGATCAAAATCAGCAATAGTTTGCTGGAAGTAATAATTTGAAAAATAGGCAATAGAAATACCCAATACAATATTAAGTTGGTTAAAAGTAACCAACGTACCTCTCAACTTCCTGGGTGCTATTTCTGCAATATACATCGGGGCCACCAAAATTGCCATACCAACACCAATGCCACCAATTACACGAGCAATTAAAAAACTTATTATGTCAAAAGAAAAAGCAGTAAAAACAGCACTGATGGTGAACAAAAGTGCCGTGAACATAAGTATTTTTCTACGTCCAAAACGGTCTGCCAGTTTACCGGCCATAATATTACCCAGTATGGCACCTAATATGAGCGAGCTGACGGAAAAACCAATGAGCATAGAGCCGGAATTGAGTCCGAAAGTTTCCCGATAAAAAGGTGTTGCTCCCGAAATCACTGCACTGTCAAAACCCAGTAGAAAGCCGCCCAGGGCAACAATGAGTGAAATAAAAATGGTGTACGTTTTTTTGGTCATGTTGGTTGAGGGTTTATGTTGTTATGTAAGGGTGTGATATATCTATTGATTGCAAGCCGATCTCAGGCAGAGGGTTTTACAACCCTCTGCTGATGAGATCTATAGATCAAATGTAATTCAAATAACTTTTATAAATTAATAACCATCATTTTGTACAAAGGCTCCTGCCGAAAGATCCATTTCGGTTTGAGGTATAGGCAGAAATCCACGTGTTGCCGGATTGAAGGTTACATCAAAAATTTGTTGGTCGCCTTCATAGTTTGGCCCTCTAATGCCTGTATTGGTAAGCTCCTGAGTGGCCACAGCCATACCTTGTCTTAAAAGATCGAAATAACGTATACCTTCTAAGGAAAGCTCAAGGCGTCTTTCTTCAAAGATATTATCAAGTGTGGCAGGTACACTGGGCAAATCCACTCTATCTCGCACGCGGTCAAGATAATCTTGTTTATTGGGGCTGTCGAGTTCGGCAGCCATGAGCAATACATCAGAAAAGCGGATTACCCGGTAATTGGCCGTACGATTGAGTTCAAACTGTCCGCCGGAGCCCCAGTGCTCGGCATCGGAAGAGTATTTTTTAGAAAAATAGCCTGTGTGCTGATATCCTTTGGTGAGGGTACCATCAATTTCACCCTCAGTAAGGATGGTATATTCGAATCGAGGATCATCCTGCAGGTCGAGTGCTAATTTATGGTTAACCGTACCATAACTCCAGCCTCTGTCCCATTTGCCGGAACCGGCAACCCTTGGACCCTGCATTTGTGCAGCAAGGTTTCCATTACCTCCCTGTTCATAGTTCCAATCCCACCATGGAGGGGTGTCACCGTGGGAGATTTCAAATACGGATTCCACACCAAATTCACCGGCTAGCTTAAAGTTTAGGGAATAATCATCAAAAAGATCGTGGCCGCTGTTGGCAATGAGATCTTCGAGTTGTTGCAAAACATAAGCTTTATCAACAGTAACAGAACCTGCGGTCAGATTACCACCATACACACCATTGTAAAACAGGTATGTTCTGGCCAACAAAGCCTGGGCAGCCCATTTGGTAACTCTACCCGCCTCATCTGCTGGTACACTTTCAGGAAGGTCTCCGATGGCTTCAACAAGATCTAGTGCTATCTGATTATAAACTTCTGCCGGATCAGCCTGAGGCTGAATATACTCGGAGGGACCTTTAATGGTTTCTGTCAACAAAGGGATATTCTCAAAAAACCGAACCTGCTCTAAATAGAAATAGGCTCTCAGGAATTTTGCTTCGGCAGTAGTTCTGTTCTTAAACTCATCGGATGCTTCTATACCATCAATAACCTCAAGAAACAAATTCGCCCTGTATATACCGATGTAATTTTTAATCCATACCGAATGCGAAGTGGTATTGGTTGTTGGGATGTTATGGGTATTGAGTTGATTCCACTCGAATCCATCATTTGCATCTGATCCACCGGCGAATGCATCATCGGATAAAACATCGGACACGGTAACAAAAGGAGCCCAACCAGCAGTTGTGGTGGATTGATAGGTTAATACATCGTAAACCGCAACCAGGGCTTGATAACCTTGTTCCTGGGTGCTGTAAAAATTAGAGGAAACTTCCTCATCGAGTGGTTTGAGATCTAAAAAATCCTCATTGCAGGCTGTAAACAACAGCAAAAAGAGCAATGCTTTAGCGGGATATAGAATTATTTTTTTCATAGTTATCGTTCTTTAAAATTAGAAGGAAACAGTGGTTCCAAGGCGGAAAGTTCTGGCCTGAGGATAAATACCGCGGTCAATACCGATGTCGAAAGAACTCAGGGCACCGATTTCAGGATCAGCACCAGAGTAGTTGGTAAGGGTAAAGAGGTTTTCGGCAGAGATATAAATACGCCAGCTATCAGCTTTGATTCTGTTCAGCACACTCCTTGGTATGGTAAATCCCAGCTGAATGTTTTTCAGCCTGAGGTATGAACCATCCTCAATATACAAATCCGAAACACGCTCGTTGTTGTTTGCATCTACCCATGTATAACGGGGTGTCGTTGTTGAGGTACCCTCTCCGGTCCAGCGGTCAAGGGCAGCAGTGGTGCGGTTGGTGTATCGCAGATCGCGTCTTTGCATCCCGTTAAAAATATCGTTGCCAACAGATCCGGTAAGCAGAAAGCTAAAGTCAAACATCTTATAATCAACCGAAGCATTCATCCCCAGTGTCCAGTCGGGAGTAGCTTTACCGATCATGGTACGATCGTCGGGAGAGATTTTACCATCTTCGTTTACATCTACAAAACGAACATCACCGGGTTTAGCATTGGGTTGAAGCACATTTCCGGTTCGCCCGATATGCTGAAATACTTCGGCATTGTTTTGAAAGATTCCATCGGTTTCGTACCCGTAAAAATAGGCTATAGGCAGACCCACCTCGGTACGGGTTACCATACCGGCAACGGCCCAGCTGGCGCCGGGTAAGACACCTTCTTCATTACCAATTTTAACCATGGTATTTTTATTATACGCTGCATTTACTCCCAAAGAGTAATTAAGGTCTCCGACAATGTGACGCCAGTCTAAAGACATTTCAACGCCCCGGTTTTCTACGCTACCCACATTGGCAACAGGAGGTTGATTTCCTACGTGTGCAGGGATAGGGATACGTTCCAATAAACCTGTGGTGGTTTTAATATAATAATCAACAGTACCCACCAATCTGTTATCAAAGGCTCCAAAGTCAAGGGCTATGTCAATTTGTTCTGATTCTTCCCAATGGATATCGGCATTTTCAATAAAGGAGGGAGAAGCTCCAAAAGCACGACCACCACCAAAAATATATCCTCTGGATTTATCGATGGTTGAGATAAATTGATAAAGTCCGATTTCCTGGTTACCGTTAACACCCCATGATGCTCTAAACTTAACAATATCAATATATCCTAAGTCAGGCATAAAATCTTCATCACTAACAACCCAGGAAACACCTACAGAGGGGAAAGTACCAAATCGTTTGTTTTCACCAAATCTTGATGATCCGTCCCGCCTGATGGTGGCATTGAAAGCATATTTACTTTTATAGTCATACTGTATCCTACCAAAGCCTGATAACAAAGAAGAATGATATGCACCCCCACCGGCAGTCCATACTGTATCCGTTGCCATATCAAGATACACATGGTCAGGATCGTCAATATTTACCATGGCATTAAAGCCTGAAAGATTTTCAAAATTTTCTTTGCGGGCGGTTGTACCCAGTAAAAGGGTGAAGTTATGATCATTAATTAACCGGTTATAAGAAAGGGTGTTTTCCCATTGCCAGGTAAAATATCTGTCGATATTCTTGGAAACAGATGTTTTTTCGGTATTGAGCTGCGCATCGTTAAGGAAAAACAGAGGACGGTAGCTATCGCCCATCACATAGGCTAAATCAATGCCAAGGCTGGTATTAAATTTAAGTCCAAGGATAGGTTCGAGTTCACCAAATACATTTCCCACCACCTTATCAACACGGGTTTGACCGGTTTGAATTTCCATCAGAGCAAGAGGGTTGACTATTTCAGCACCCACATAATTAGAGATACCATAATAGCGACCTTCATCATCTCTTAGCACAGGTTCGGTAGAAAAAGGAGGTTGATTGAGAACATTTTCATCCTCTTCATAGAGAGGGGTAAGAGGATCAATGTTTAAGGCACTGCTGTAAGCACCATTAAAAGAAGAATTACTGGCAATGCCCCTGCTTTCAATATGAGAATAAGATAGGTTGTTGCCAAAGGAAATAAAGTCTGTTACCTGATGGCGGGAATTGAGACGGGCGGTAATCCTGTCGAATTGAGATTTATCACCCCCTATAATACCCTGCTGAGAGAAGTAAGCCAGCGAAGATGCATAGGTAGATACATCTGTTCCGCCGGATACGCCAATTTCATGGTTAAAGATTGGTGCATTGGTTTCGAAGAGTTCATCCTGCCAGTTGGTATTGTGTGGTGCAATTTCACTTAGATCGAAGGGTTCGGATAAGCCTGCATTGCTGGCGCCTTCATTCATCAGCATACGATACTGATCGGCATCGAGCATATCAATGGTTTTTGACACATTCTGGATACCACGATAGGTTGAATAGGTGATGTTCATTTTGCCAACCGCTCCGGTTTTGGTGGTAATAAGAACCACCCCGTTGGCAGCCCTTGCTCCATAAATAGCGGCTGAAGCAGCATCCTTAAGAACATCGACCGACTCAATATCGCCGGGATTAAGATAATCGATTCCACCAACAGGCATACCATCAACAATGTACAAGGGTGCAGCATTACCCGTAGTACCTGCACCCCTTATGCGTACGGTAGGAGCCTCACCTGGTTGACCAGAGAGATTGGTTACCTGAACACCGGCAGTGCGACCTTGTAGGGCCTGCTCAACCCTCAATACAGGTACAGCCGCTATTTCTTCAGCATCTACGCTGGAAATAGCTCCTGTTACAACCTTTTTCTTTTGGGTACCATATCCTACCACTACAAATTCTTCAAAAGTAGCGATATCAGGATCGAGCTGAACATTGCGTTCAAGGGTTTCATCCTGCGCTAAGGTAACATTGATGTTCTCGGTTAAATAGCCCACATAGCTTACTGTAATAACATAGGTGCCGGGGCTAAGGGGGAGCCTGTAACGTCCGTCCATTCCCGTTACAGCACCCTGTGTTGTGCCCTCCACCACGATGTTGGCGCCGGGGAGTGTTTCACCGGTAATCCGGTCGGTTACCACTCCCTCCAGCGTTTGCGCGGAAAGAAGCGAGGTACTTAATATTCCTGTGATCAGAAATAATAAATACAAGAAAGGTCTTTTCATTGGTTGAATTTTTTGATTAATAAACAAAATAAAGGTTTAGCAATCTCATTGATTGGTGATTAGCAAAAAGAATGAACGTTTTTTCAGGGTGTAGAACTGCTTTTCTCAACAAAGAGATGATGATTCTTTATCTGAAAACAGTAATGAATAAGGAACAGAAATAACCCTGACCCAATGTTTAGTTTTGTTGAAAAACCCGGATATAATCCACTTTCATTTGCTGCGGAAAAACCGTAGTTTCATCAGGATTACCAGGCCAGTTGCCACCTACGGCAACATTTAAGATAAAGAAAAAGTTTTCATGAAATTCTGTCATATGCCCAGGGGTAATATTTATCGTATGAAAGCGGATATCATTCACCAGCCATTGAATCTGGGTTTCATTCCAGATGATAGAAAAAACATGAAATTCATCGGCAAATGTCCCTGATTGCAGGGAGTACGATCCTCCGGTGTAGTTGTGTCCATTATTATCCCAGTGCAATGTTCCATGGGTGGTTTTGTCTCTACCACTACCGCCAATCATTTCCATGATATCAATCTCGCCGCATTTAGGCCAGCCTACGCTGGTAATGTTGTTTCCAAGCATCCATACGGCAGGCCATATTCCCTGTCCTTTGGGTAAAAGAGCACGTACATCTATCCTTCCGTAACGGAAAATTTCCTTTCCCTGTGTCTTCATCCGGGTTGAGGTATATTGGTTACCCTGGTAGCTTTCTTTACGTGCCTCGATGGTTAAAACCCCATCAGCCACACTGGCATTCTCTTTTCTGTAATACTGAAGCTCATTGTTCCCCCATCCACAAACATTAGGACAACCTGTGCCGGTTTCAAACACCCAGTAATCGGTGTTAACGGAGTTGCCATCGAATTCGTCGAGCCAAACTAAATTATAGCCATCGTAGTTAAGCGGAGTAATATAGCCATCCTCAACCGGGATATCCTGATCAAAGCTAATGATCACATATCTTACCTCCCTTAGGTATCTTCCTGATAAACCGTATGCTCTAATATCTAGCTGATACTTTCCTGGCTGGATAAAGGTGTGTTCAAAAATTCCGGTGGTATTGACTTGCTCGGGCTGTTCACTGGCTCCAATTCTTAAATGATATTCAACGGTATTATCGGCAGCAGCCAGAATCTCAACTTTTCCGGAACCGTCATCTGCTATATTCACTTCCACATCAAGATTCTCCGGATTTGCTGTATCCACTATATTTTCACTGTCACATGCAATTAATCCATGCAGAATCAGCATTAATCCTATGAGCCTAACTATCATTCGTATAATATTTGGGTTGATTAAAGAATAACACAAAAATGGTTGAAAATAGAGAGTCCTGCGTTACAGGAACTCTCTATATTCATTAACCAAGTAGAATGTTATTGATAGAAAACTTAATAAAAATAAATGTTATCAACGAATATGGTGGGAGATGTTCCAGTTCCGGCATCATCAAACTTAAACTGGATAATCTGTGTTAAGTCCGGAGCAGTATATTCTGAAAGGTTAATATCGATACTCTTCCACACACCTGGTTCTGTTGTAATGGTAACAGGACTCTCTACTGGTCCACTGCTTATCAGGGAAATATTTATATCGGTTGCAACTGCACTATAAATATCAATATGAAGCATCGTTTTGCCCGAAACGTCCTGAATATTATCAGCAAAATCAATTCCCTGATAATTTAAACCAGCCATCTTCAGAACCTTTTCACCTGCAACGTCTATTTCCGAAGTGGAAGTTGCCTGCCCCCAATTAGGATTAAGATTAACATTTGCGATGTCTGTGTAAGCATCACTGTAAACAGATATAACGTTTGCTGCATCCTCAGTAGGAGCATCTGCAACTTCCGAAGGATTCAAGCTAATGGATACACTCTTTGTAACCTCTTTAGTACCCGTATTACCTGTTCCTGTTAAAGTAACATCATATGCACCCTCTGCTGTATAGATATGGGTGGGATTTTCCTCAGTGGAGGTACTGCCATCGCCAAAGTCCCAGCTATAGGAAGTTGCATCTTTGGATTGATTCTCAAAGGTTACAGTATAATCGTCAATGGTAAAAGTGAAATCTACCATGAAGGAAACCACTTCAGGCTCATTCGCCCAATCATGATAGCTTACATAGTTGAATTGCCAGTAAAAGCCATCTCCAGTAACTGAAACAACCATCAGGTCATATAAATCTTCTTCTGAAAAATCAACATCATAAGTAATAGATTGCTGAGGCACTCTTACGTCACCTTGAGGAGTAACTTTTATTAATCCCAGATATGCACCCAATCCGTTTACTGTTAATGTGCCGGCAGAAGGATCAAAATCAAATGAATGTGTTCCACTTAGCCATGCACTTACATCCACTCCATCCTTATTCACCATATTGTCTGAAGTTGCTTCAAAACAAGTTCCAACCTGAGGATCTCCAAATACATAGTCATCTCCCCAATATGCACCACCATCATCAAAAGTCATAGTGCCATCTTCGTTAAACGTCCAGGTTTGGCTGAAAACGCAAGGACGTGTCCCGGTATTTTCTAAGCTCCACCATGATATATCACCTACCGCCGGGCCAACTCCCATAACAGCTCCCTCACGTATCAGATGCCATTCTTTAGATGAGTCACCAACCAATATTCTTAAGGCTGCGGCAGGATCTGTGATTTCAATCGTTTGCGAGAAATTTGCAGTAGCGCCTTCACTATTGCTGGCAGTAAGTACTACAGTATAACTACCTGCTTCAGCATACGTATGGGTAGGATTCTCTTCGGTAGAAGTTTGTCCATCGCCGAAATTCCAGCTGTAAGAATCGGCATTCTGTGAAAAATTGCTGAATGTTACCATTAAAAAGCTGTCGTCACTCACTTCATACTGAAAGCTGGCCACGGGCGCTTCCGGAGTAGGTTCATCTTCTTCCTCCTTACAGGATACAAAGGTTAGAAAAGAAAATACTCCAAGAAACAAGAAAATGTTTCTTAAAAATAATTCTGTTTTGGTCTTTTTCATAATAATGTTGTTTAGTTGTTGATAGATTTAATTGACTTAAATTTCCTTTGCCAGGAAAACTATAAATGTATAAAACAAGCCCGACAAAAAAACTTAATAATTACTTAACAAAGAAAAACCTTATGGTCTGCCCGACCAAATATTTTAACACATCACTAATACAACAACAGATGTTTTTAGTACATCATAGTTACATCAGTTTTTTGTTAACAACTTGTTTATAAGTCTAATGCAGGGGTGATTTTTAAAAAATTGAGTTTCTCATCATAATTATGACCTAAAAATGAAGGAAAAACTCAAGAAACAAATTTAATAGGAAATTAAATAGTCAGTGAGGTTGGTATCGTGCTCAATTTGCAACTTTTTTCGCAATCGATACCTGCTTATCTCGACCCCACGGATGGAAATATTCATCAAAGGAGCAATTTCTTTGGTAGATAAATTCATGCGCAGGTAAGCACACAAACGGAGCTCTTTGGGAGAAAGCTCCTGGTGTTTTTCTTTCATACGGGTGATAAAATCCTGATGTACATCATCAAAATAATTGTTAAAGAGCTCCCAGTTCTTTTCATTGCGCAAATCCTTATTTACTTTTTTAAGTAAATTGTTAACATTTTGCTTTTCAGTATTATCAGAGGGTAAATTTCTGAGTAATTTCCCAAGATCATTTTTTAAAGATGTAAGGGTTTTGTTTTTTTGTATAAGGTGAAGGGTAGCATTAGCCAACTCTTTATTCTTATGATTCATCTCCGTTTTCAGTCTTTCATTGCGTAGTTGAATAATTTCCTTTTCACTAAGCTCAGATTGTTCCTTAAAGATTTGCTCGCGACGGGCTAATTTTTTCTCGTGACGGAATTTTTCCTTTTCTCTGATTTTCATCATTCTTCTACGCACAAAATAAATATTGCCTGCAATAATGAGCAAGAACATCACAATATAAATCGAATAAGCCATTTTCGAGCGAAAGAACGGAGGATCGATAGAAAATTGGAAAACACTTACCGTGCTTTCGACCCCAAAAGCATTAAGTGCCTTCACCTCAAAGGTATAGTCACCATCACTTAAATTCGTGTATTCCTTAAAATTAAGAGCATTCCAATCTGACCACTTAGTGTCAAAACCTTTTAATCGATGGGAGAACATAAGGGCTTCCGGATTTTCAAATGCGGTAGAGGTAAATTTGAACTGCACCGAATTGAGACTAAACGGAACCTTTGAGACTACAACAGAATCGTTAAACAAAGCTTCATCATAAAGATAAGAGCGGCTTTGGCTATGGCTATAGAAATTGATTTCCTTAAAATAAACCGGATCGGCAACATTATAATCATTAATAATCCCCGGATGGTAATGAGCTAATCCGTTTTGAGTACCAATGAAAATATTATAGGGGTCAGCGATGAATATGTTTTGAAATGCCGGTAGTAAAAAGTTATTAATCCTGGAAAAGGGTGCAATAATATCTCTGAAGGTGCCATCTTCCAATAATCGCATTACCCCAAGGTAATTTTCAGTATAGTACCACAGATTTCCGTTTTGATCCTGATGAATTTTATCAATAAACCCTTTATGCTGAAATAATCCATTCAGCGCCTCATGAGCGATAAATTTTGAGTCTGTGTAATTATACTTAAAAACACCTTCTGCAGTGGTAATATACATATCGCCCGAAACAGTCTGAATATTATACGGTAAAGCAGCAGGCAATCCTGCCTCATTGTATAGAAAAAGTACATCAACTACCTTCGAAAAATCTTCACTCATTTTAAGCCTGAAAAGCCCCTTATACCCATGAGATACCCATATGTGGTTTGTTTTATCCAAAAACATGTCTCGACTGGATTCCCGAAAACCTTCTATTTCATCCAGAAAATACCAGGATGAATTCTGTTTTTTTAAACGTACCAGGCCCGAATAAGTGCCTACGATAATTATATCCTCCAGGACAGGAGGTTCAAGAAAAGACCAGAATCCCCGGATATCAATGATTTGTCTGGCATTAAAGCCTTCCACCTGGAAACAACCATAGTTGTGCCCACATAACAAGGTATTATCTACTACCTTCAAACTCCATACCTGCCCTTCGGTACCTTTAATAAGCGTAAAAACCGGCAACTTCATCGATGTTGCATCAGCATCTTCAATTCTGGCGCCAAAAAGGCCCTGGTTAGTTCCAACATACAAAATATTATTGTGGATGATGGTAGCATAGGCACTTTCGATATTAAAATTGTGATTGAGCATGGTAAGGGGGGAACTGATTTCAAGATAATCAATCCCATTATCCAGCCCCAGCCACAGATTGTTTCGCCGATCCTGAAAAATAGCCAATATAGTGTTATTCTGTAATCCCCTTATTCGGTTGAGATGTTGAAGAATGTTGCCATTACTATCACAAATAAACACTCCATTACTTATCGATCCAAATGCATAATTATCGCCATTCAAATAAGCTCCCGAGAAAAGATTATGTTCGATCAAATAGGTGTTTATTTCTTTTTGCCAGGGTTTTAGGAACGAGCCATCCCATAAATATAATCCTTCATTGGTTGTACCTACAATAATACCTTTGGAATTGGGCAGCATACAAGTTATTTCATTATTTAAGAATATTTCATCACTATTTAGTAAATGAATCGAATCATTATCGATCAACATTAAGCCCTGTGCGCGATCAACAACATAGATATCGGAGCCCACCGAGTG
>JBEPXC010000096.1:0-13194 GCA_041642035.1 Sphingobacteriia bacterium | reverse complement strand
ATGAAGCTTACCGAGTAGTCAATATATCCGTTGGGATGAACAAGCTGTGAGAGGATAAAGGGTTTTCCTGCAATCTCGATCATTTCAATGCTTCTGAGTTCGCCTCCCATGAGTCTATCGCAAATCACCTTGGTGTGTTCGTATACACTGGAGGATTCAGTAGAGATGGCCAATATGGCAGCACGACGTGAATTGTTTTGCTGCAGGTAGTCCACAGAGAAGATTTCCTTTGCATTGGTAATTCCCAGCAGATCGGATGGGGTAGAGATATAGGCTTTGGTGTCAGAAGGTCCCTGGTCGGGTATCATCATAGCTATGCCTGAGGAGAATTCACCTTCAAGGGTGGCGGTTTTAACATGGCCCGTTAGCATGTCAAACTGCTGGAAGCTTTCCATAGCTATAGTCCTTTGTGTTTTCTCCACATGTGGATTTTCAACCAGTCTTCTGTGGCTTCGCAAGGCCAGTTGCGCTGCCATGCTTCCGTTACTTTCTATGCCATTATCGCCACCACCTGATGATTCACCCACAGTAACCAATACCTTAGCCTGGTTGTTGGCAAGGTTGGGGTCAACCTGGTCAAAGGGGAGTATCTTAGCGATATTATCGGCCGATTGCCATGATTTGGTTTCTGTTGCTTCGGTGAGTAGCATGCCGGTTTTGTATACCAATATTCTGTATTCGCCGGCAGGAATGTTGCCAATGTTCCACAAGCCTGTTGTAGCATCAAAGGCTCCGCTGGAGCCATCGTCCAATCTTGCGTAGAATGGGAAGGGCTCAGGAATTGGGTTTTCGATAACCACACCTGTGGCTGTTTCTTCATCATCATGATTGGTGACTACGATGGCAAAGATCAACTCATCTACCTTTTCAGGATCGGGGGTTGCAATGTTTACTTCTATGGTAACACCAAGATCGATGGGAGGGTGAATGGTGCCTACGGTATAGGAAGCAGAAGCTACGCAGCCGTTTGCATCGGTCACGGTAATCCTATATTCACCAGCCTGCAGGTTTTCGATAGAAGCAGTGGTTTGACCACTATCCCACAAATAATCGTATGGCTCAATGCCACCAGTCACGCTGAGAGAAATGGCACCGGTGCCGTCTCCATAATATTCAAGGTCGGTAACCTGTGCTGTTATTGCTATTGGTAATGGAATTACGATGGAAAAGCTAACGGTTGTTTCGCAGTCGTTGGCATCGGTAATAAGTATGTTGTAATCTCCCCCGGTGAGGGCATCAGGATTTACCTCTCCCCAGTGGATTTCTATGGGTTGTGTTCCGCCACTTACATTAATATCAATGCTTCCCAGATCATCGTGGCACAAGGGTTGCACAACAGAAGCATCAGCAGTAAGTGCTGCGGGTTCAAGTATGGTTACCTCTGCATTTGCCTGACAACCCCTTGCGTCAGTCACCAGCAGGGTGTGATTTCCGGCAGGCAGCGCCCTAGGGTCTGCACCATTCCAGTCGAAAGCATAGGGCTGGGTGCCTCCGGTTAATACAGTGATTTCTGCGCTGCCAAATCCATCATTACACAAAGCATCAGTGCTTTCTACCTCAAGAGATAACACGTTGGGTTCGGTGATGGTTACTTCTTCAATAGAAACGCAACCATTGGCATCTGTAACAACGATGGTATAGGTACCAGGCACCAAACGAGTAAACATGGCATTGTTTGATTTGTCGGTTAAACATTTATCACGCTGCTCTCCGGGGGCAATAAGACAGATGTCTATAGGATCGCCACAGGTAATGCTAAGGGTGATGGTGCCATCATTGGCGCCATTACAACTTACATCGGTATGTGAAATCTCCAGGCAAGGAGCTTGCAATACCTCAAGGGTCTGTGTGGCAGAGGCGGTACAGTCGGATTCGTTGGTGTAGGTGTATGTGATTTTATATTTGCCAGGCAGCAGTCCCAGAGGGTCAAACATACCCTCCGCAACGCCTGTGCCTGTATAGATACCTCCTGCAGGCATTCCCCCTTCAAGAAGAATTTTCCCTTCTACATTGGTGCAGGCAGAAGCAAAAGGCGCCAGGGTTACTACGGGTGCTTCATTTACCACAAGGGTAAAATCGCAGCTGTATTGATATCCAAAATCATCTGTTACGGTATAGGTTAGGGTAAAGCTGCCTGTGCCACTAACTTCCGGATAGAAGATATTGTCAACTACTCCGCTACCTGAAAGCACGCCATTGGAGTTTTCGGGAATGAGATCTTCCAGGGGCATTTGATCTGAACAGAGGGTTTGATCGGGTATGCAGCTGAATTCAGGCATGGAATATACCTCAATGAGGAATTCGCAAGAGAAAGTACAGCCATTGTTCTCAACAGTATACGAAATGGTATGAATACCTACGCCTGCTTCTGATGCAGTGAAAAGATATTGGTCTGCCAGAGCATCGTATACCACTCCGGCTCCGGCATAAACACCCCCAACAGGAGATGATCCGTTAAGCACGATGGGATTGGCATATTCTCCAATATAAATGTCCTCTCTGCAGGTAACTTCAACTAGGGGATGAGCATCAATGGTAATCGAGGCCACTTCTTCACAGCCGTTTTCGTCGGTAACCACATAAGTATGTGTTCCTGCACCCACAACAAATTCACCTGTTCCGGTGTATTCACCCGTGCCACCTGTAGCAGTAACCGTTAGGGTTGTCTGCTCTTCGGGGCAAACAATCATTTTTTCGGCAAGGGCGCTAGCAACCAGTTGCTGAGGTTCGGTGATGGTGACCGTTTTTATTGTTGTGCATCCATAGGAATTGGTGACTATTATATCGTATGTGCCAGGGATGAGACCCTGGAAATCAGCGGTGCTGGCTGTTTTGTCGGGGTTGCACTTAGGCATATTTGCATCTACATACTCCAGGCAGATATGGGTTACCTCTCCACAGGATTTGTCGATATCAACAAAAATAGCACCATCCTCAGCGCCAAAGCAACTGATGTTGGTGGTTGTAAGATCAAAACAAGGCGCTTGCAGTACTTCAAGCATCTGGCTTGCCTGTCCTGTACATCCAATACTACCCGTGCTGTATATGTAGGTTATCTGATGGAATCCTGCAGTAATTTCCCCGGTGTTAATAGCCGTTACAGGCTCTCCATTCAGGTAATAAGTCCCTCCTTTGGGATGTCCCCCTTCTAAGTTAAGGGTAGTATTATTACAAAGGGGAGTAAAAGCTTGCAAGGACACTTCTGGTGCTTCGCTAATTTGTTCTACCCTAACACTTGCCTCAGCAGAGCATCCATTGAGAGCTACTACCCGCGCTGTATATTCTCCGGGCGTGTCTACCGTTATGCTGCTGGCGTATACATCAGTATTCCATAAGGTTATCACCGCGTTTTCACTTCCTACAGCAGTAAGTGTTATCTTGGGAACCAGACAGCTAAGGGGTTGATTGCCCTCTATAGAAACACTAGGAAGGGTAATGTCCTGTTCTACATCTACCGAAGTTTCGGTACTGCATCCGTTAAGCGAGCTTACTCGTACTGTATAGGTGCCGGGTTTGTCAACTGTAATGGAACTGCTTGTTTCATTGGTGCTCCATAGGTACGAAGCATTTTCATCATCCGTAAGCACGGTGAGCTCAACCTCTAACCGTGTGCAATTTAATTGCTGGTTGCCGGCAATACCGGCTCCGGGTTTTTGGATATCCTGCCCGATGGTAAGGGTTTCTGTTGCTGTGTTGTTGTTCTCGTCTGTGAAAAGAACCGTATATTCTCCAGGAAGGCTAATTGTGATCAGGCTATTTGGGGATGAAAAACCTTGCGGACCTTCCCAAAGAAATGTGCCAGCACCTGCAATGGCTTCAACCTCTATTTCTTCAAAAATACAGTTGATGATGCCATTGTTTTCTGCTGAAATGGTTATTGCCGGAGCTCCTAATGATAATAAACTTCCAGTTTCTCCATGCTCCTGGATAGGTTCCTGACCACTAACTTTAAAGGTTGTCAGCAATATCAGCAACCAAAAACCGGTAATTGTCGGATATAGTACCTTTGTTTTCATATTGTCTGTGTTTGTATAAAAATACCGTGAAAAATATAAATTGTGCTACTAAAAATTAAAATAGATCGATAAGAAGATTAAAAGTAATCATATAGCTTAGTGATTACACTCAGGAATTACTCATAATTTGATCTACGGGTATACCCTTAAAAAAACCAGGTTATATTACTTGGTTTTACAAGCGATTATTTCTCAAAAAATCATGTAATATGCATAAAGACAAGAAAGTACATGTTTTACAAGTTGTTGCCTTCAGACCTAAGATTCAAAACAAATATTTCACTAAAAAAGTCATTTATGGGGTTTGGGTATCTTGAAATTTGTAAAAAAAGTAAAATACTTACTGAAACAATTCTATTAAATAAATTAAAATTTAGATGCAAGACGTAAAAGTAATTTTAAAGCCATGAATGTACAATTGATGTTATTTCATATTTGCCTACTGGTCCAAACCCTTACTAAAATGTTGTAAATGATCAGAAATAACACTGATATCGTTTTATTTGGTGGTTGTAACTGACAGTAAAACAGCTGTTGCTAAAATGACCGGGGTGGTGTAGAATTTGTTTCGTAAACCATCTGTCTTTGTCTTTTTATGCTGAATGGTATAATTCTTTCTTATTGTGAAAATTTATTGTAATTGACATGCTATTTTTACCTGATATTTCTACTGGAAAGTCAGGCAGGAACTGTTGTCTTTCTCAATTATATACGCTTATTTTGCAGTATGCTTAAAATGCTTCCCTTTTATATAATAATGTTTTTGTTTGCCATGGATGTATTCTGCCAGCCCCCGCTAGCAGAAGCAGGCACAAAAGATCATTTCGGGAAGGTCCTTCTTGAGAATCCACGGGTACACGCTGAGCAAATGATCGCAAAATTTGCCTATGCTGAAATTGATTCCTTTCCACTTGCTGCAAACGACAGCCTGGTTATTCTGCTTCACAATGGATACGCAAAGGCTGAGCTCGCTAATGCAAATGCTTTTTATTTTGATACTACACAGTATAGGGTAAAGCAAGTGGATATTGTTTATACCCGGTATCCCTACCATAAGGAAGATTGGCTGACCCACTATGATGATCTGCTTTCCTGGAGGCTTCAGGCGTTATTTGCTTTGGATAGCACGCTTAATAGCCCTGAAATAGGATGGGGATTGCTGGCCCAGACCCGTGGCACAACAGCCCGGACTGCTAAAAATCTTTTCCATGGTATTGTGCTGCATCTCGAACCTTTGATTGTCGATGCCATGGAGCCCCCTGCTGATGATTTGCCTGTGGGATCACCTCCCAGGGGTATAAAAAACGGAGGATTTATCCTGCGCGAAGACCGACATCCGGATTATTTTCGCAGCCCTGTAAATTTTGAACCCGAACCCGGAAAAGTATTACGCCGCAATATGGATCCAAAGAAATTAAGATGTCCAACATGGAATTAAAAATCATACCACTGTAATCCTAAAGTCTTTAATCAAAACTGATCTCCCCATGAAGAAACTACTCTTATCCCTAACAGCATTTTGTATTCTTGGAATTGTCCTGGCAGATGATCGTTCCACTGCACTGGAAATTAAGAAACTGGAAGTGGCCGAAAGCATTAGCGAAGATGAACTCATGTCGTATGTGCACGATCTGGTCGATCCTCAATTTAAAGGTCGGCGTGCCGGAAGTCCGGGTTACATGATGGCTGCACAGCATGTTGCCGGCTTGCTTCAAAGCTGGGGCGTAGAGCCTTTGGGAGATGATGGCAGCTATTACCAGCATTTCGAATGGCCCTTTACCGATGTCTTTTCCACCGGATCGGTAAGCCTGTTTAAGGATGATCAAACCCTTGTATTGTCTGCTCCTGATGATTTCTATCCCGGAGCCTCCTCCGACAGTGGAACGCTCAGAGCCGAAATGGTATTTGTTGGATATGGCATCAGTGCTGCTGAACTGGGTTATGATGATT
This sequence comes from Sphingobacteriia bacterium, assembly GCA_041642035.1. Lineage (GTDB taxonomy): Bacteria > Bacteroidota > Bacteroidia > Bacteroidales > UBA7960 > SKVR01. Next base: position 7,228 of record JBEPXC010000096.1, on the reverse strand, counting down.
ATTCGGAGCTTGATGTTGCCGGAAAGATTGTGATGATTGGCGGAGGGACACCCTACAATGGCAAAAACATCGACTCACTCAACCTTTGGGGGCCCTATAGTGGAGGTAATTATAAAGCACAAAATGCTCATGATCATGGGGCAAAAGGTGTGGTGTTTATGGATAAGATTGCCAACCCGGGCTTGCCTTATTTTGCCGGGTTTTACTATGCACACCTTGATGCACAGGTATGCGAAAAAATCCTTGGAAAAGCGGTTGAAGATATGTTGAAGGGAATTAAAGATGCTCAAAAGCCTGATTCATTCCCCACCGGTTTTGAGATTGAAATCTCTGCTGATACCCAACATTACGGAATGGGTAAAACCGCCAATGTGATCGGTTATATCCCCGGTACCGATGAGGCCTTAAAGCATGAAGCCATTATCCTTGGGGCTCATCTGGATGCGCAGGGTTACCTGGGCTTCGAGCTGCCCGGTGCACTTGACAATGCTTCGGGCGTAGCCGATATCCTGGCCGTGGCCAGAGCCTTATCCCAATTTAAGGGAGAGCTTAAACGCAGCGTCGTGTTTCTCTTCTTTGCTGCCGAAGAGGTAGGCCTGGTAGGAAGTAAACACTATTGCGAACATCCGGCTTTTGCGCCTGAACAGACCCTTCTTTTCATGAACCTTGATATGGTAGGCAATGGAAAAGGGCTTGCATTATGGCATGGTGAGTCGTATCCTGAAATCTATTCACACTTTAGCCGAAACAATGAAGCCCATGTACAGCGATCACTCAAAAGCTCGGAGGGAGCCATGCCTGTGGGCAGGCCCAGAACCGATGGCCTGGTCTTTATGCTCAATGGTTTCAGGACTTTCCATGTAGGCACTACCGATCGTGTTAATCCCATGTACTATCATCATCCGGGAGATACCGCCGAGAATCTTGTCCCCGACATCATGAGGGATGTATCCAGGATGTTGTTTTTGGGTATTGTTGATCTGGCCAATGATTCCACCATCAGATCGTCTGAGATGTTTCTGATACAATAATGCCGGTCCCGCGGGGGAGGTAACAGTCAGGCTTTTTTCTGCTCCCCGGGCTCTGTGGATGTGCTGTTGTCTGCAGCTATTTCCTCCAATTCACTCAAAGAAGGTTCTTGTTTCCCGGCATCATGGGTTTCCGCTTCATCCTCATCAAATATCTCCGGGCTTAACTTCTGCAGCTGGTTATCTTTCCAGTACGCTACCGTTTTGCGGGCGATTTCGATCTCAGCATCGGTCATTTCTCGCAGGGTGGTACGATTTACATCGAGTTCTCTGCGAATATTGCTTTTGCTTCTTTCTTCCAGCAGATGAAGGTTTTCGTAGGTTTCCTGTTCCAGCTGTGTAACTTCCCTGATTCTTTGTTTGGCATATTTATGCTCATGTTTTTCCAGCAGGTCGTCATAGGGCCCACGGGGCGAAATGATTTTGGTGATGATGGGTGCCGTTTCAACAGCAATAAAAAGGAGTATGATAAACAGGTTGGCCAGGAAAATGGCACGGCTTTCCTGTGTTAATTTACTCAGGGCGTCAATACGTGCTGCAAAGCCATCGTAATTGTCAATGGTAGCTCTTTGGTTGTCGATCTCCTGGTCGCGTTGTTGATACAAATCAAGTATTTGCTGGTCAAACAGGGCGATCTGTTGTTGGTTTCTGTTTCGGGTCATGTCAAGATCCTGCTGGGCATCGGCCAGTTGGGTTTCTTTCATCCGGGCGTTGCGGCCAATGCCGGGGATTCCACTGGTGGCATCCGATTGAACCCCAAAGCGCTCCAGGTCATACTCCTGTTGCTTGGTGTTTCTGAAAGCTTCTTTCTGGCGTATCTCCTCTCTCAACTGGTCTATTTTATTCTGTCTTTCTTCAATTTCGGGAAAGTTTTGAAATACCGCTTCTTTGGTTTGCTGCGTCTGTTCTACTTTTTGTGCATCGACCACCCGCAGGATTTCGCGTTCAAATATTTTCAATTCCAGAGGTTTTGAGATCACCAGGGCCAAGAGTATCGCCAGCAAAAGTCGGGGCAGAGCCATGAGTATTTCCCGGGTGAAGTTTTTTCGCTTCTTCATACTGGATACGATGAAACGGTCCAGGTTAAAAATCATACTTCCCCATACCATACCAAAGGCAATGGCCATCCATTCTACACGAAATACGGTATAAAGAGCAAAGGATGCCGAGATGGCTGCAAACAGGCCGGTAAAGAAAACCGTGGCGCCGATGCCTGCGTATTTACTGGATTCTGTGGGACAGCGCTTCAACAGGGAGGCGTTGGCACCCGAGCAAAACCAGAAGAAGTCTCTGAATATATTCATGTTGGGATATTTTTGAAAAGGGGATAAAGTTAAGAATTTATTCCCTTGAAACGAGACATTCGGGTAATGTTATAATCTGTGCAAAGGCTTCAGCTACCGCTGTTAGTGGAATGCAAGACCAGTTATTTGTAATTTTTTATCTCTTTGAGCCCCTCCTGATAATCATATTGCAGGTCTTCATGTAAGCCTGAAAGTGCCTTATCGATTTTGGCGATTTGCCGCAGGTAAATGTTTTCTGTAACCGGATAATGGTGAAAGGCCAGGGACGATTGCTTCATGTTGTGGCAGAAATACATCAGCAGTTCTACTTCCATCTGTTTTGTTCCAAATATCTTGATGTATTTGTTGGTGGTTTGCAATGCCTTTCGAAGGGTTTTTTTCGCCAGGTAAACATTACGACCCATTTGCGAAAACTGAAAATCAATTTCCTGTTTGATCTGTTTGAGGTAAAGCGCCGGATTTTCATGTTCAAAAAGCAGGAAAGTTATCAGCTCTTTGTTTTCTTTTCTGTATTTTGCCAGACGAAGAACGATTTCTGCCAGTTCATTGGGTGTTGCAATCAGTAAAGCTTTTTTAATATCATTTACAGAGGCTGGCTTCATATTCTATATGCTGGGTTTATGTGAAGGTTATTTTAAATAATCGCGCAATACCGCGTCTTTAATTCCCGAGAGATAGCTTTGCCACCAGTAGTGGAAGACAAATCGTGTAGGATCGCGTTCAAACTCAATAGTGGCCATTCTGGCTTCATTACCCTCTGTGGGGTTGGCAGGATGGTAGACAAAATTTCGCCCCAAAAAGCTGATCACGCCTTTCTGTAAACGGTTTTGATCCTCGCTCATGCCCAGCTCCAGGTCGGAGTAAAGCATCAAAAGTTCACCCGTCGTTTTCTGGTCATTGCCGCTAAAGGTGAATTGAGACTGCTTATGTATTCCTGATATCACGCGTGCACCTGTGAGAGGAAACAGTGCTGGATTGATGCCTGCAAATTCCATGGTGCCCAGGTTCCCCTGCGCCCGAAACCCTCCGTTGATATCCTTTAGGTTGTAGATGAAGCTTGCTTCCAGTTGCCCCTGAGCGAAAAGTAAGGCTTGTGCCTCTATATGCATGATGCTGTCGCTGTTAAGCTTCTCTTTTATATTCGTAATGTTTTTTATGGTGCCCCTGAGATGGTCGAAAGGAACTTTACCCACTTCATTGCTGTTTTTAGCCAACTCCGAATATTGCATAGATAAGCTGTCCAGATAGACGGTTGCTATAAACAATTGCAGGGGAGCAGTGTCAATAAGCTGGGCGGGCATAAGCGGACGTGCAAGGGTATCCAGAGGGAAATTGCGGTCTCGAAAAATATCAATGTGCCCCCCAGCAACCTTTACCTGCTCTGTTTTTAAAGAGCCATGGTTGATGGCCTGGTTGACATCAAGCTTTGATATTCGCAGTGATTCAATCTCTGCCTCTACACGGTCTTTCTGAAAGCTGAAATATTCCCCCATTTCCTGCTTGCTGTAAATGGGTATAAGGCTGAGCCCGGCAAGGGTAAGTATACTGTCGGTGTCGTTCAGGCTGATCATAGTGCTTTCAATGCGGTTTAACTGCCCCAGCGGGTGAAATTTTACCATACCGCTTTCAATCTGATAATCTGTGAGTGCAACAGAGAAGGTGGCTGAATCCTGCAATGATTTCAAAGCCAAACGTCCGTCAAACACCACACTGTCCGCAGCAAAGATTACTCTGGTGGTATCAGGATAAGAGGTCTGTTGCAGATTAATCCTCTCAAAAGCCAGATGGTCAAATTCAACAGACTCCAATGAGCTTTTTGCAGCTTCTTCCTTATCCGTTTCAGATGAATCATTTTGAAAAACCGAAAGTGTTGCCTGCCCGATTATCAGGGATTGGAAATTGATGGACTCTTTCTTACGGGCAAGAGCAATAAGGCCACTGGTGCTGATGGCCACTTCATCCAACGAAAGCCTGAAGATGCTTTGCGGTAAATCCTGAGGTTGATTTTCAGTCAGCACAGCGGGTCGCGGAAATATCCTCAGCGAAGGGATGTGCAGTTGGGTATAGAAAGTGCTGATCTCTACTTCGTCCAGCTCAACCTGGTACAGACCTTCTATATCTTTATTCAGGATTGATGTAGTCTCCTCTTTTATTTTTTGGGTCAGGTATGATGGCAGGAGCAGATGTATAAGCACCCCTGCCAATAAGATTATAAGCAGGACTATGCTAATTAGGATAATAATTCTATTTCTGTTCATGACTCAATTAAGGATTATTGCTGCCTAATGTTCAGTGCGATACTTCTTTTTTAACTGAGTGATAATATCTGCCAATCCATTTATTTTGATCTCATAAACCGTTTGTAACAACATCCCCAGCGATCCTTTGGGAAAACCCTCCCTTTGAAACCATTCAAGATAATGAACGGGCAGGTCAGAAATCATCCAACCCTTGTACTTGCCAAAAGGCATGGGGGTTCTGATGATGTCAATCAGGATTTGAGGGTTGAAGGGCATGGGTATTTTTTTGGTAAAGGTAATTTTTAGAAGCGAAAAACTAAAAACTAAGATCTAAAAACTAAAAGCTAAAAACTAAAATCTAAAAACTAAGATCTAAAAACTAAGATCTAAAAACTAAGATCTAAAAACTAAAAGCTAAAAACTAAGATCTAAAAACTAAAAGCTAAAAACTAAGATCTAAAAACTAAGATCTAAAAACTAAGATCTAAAAACGAAAAGCTAAAAACGAAAAGCTAAAAGCTACTCAATACACATAAGTGCAAGAAAAAGGGGGGCATCTATTTTTTTTGCACGACGCTTCATAAAGCAGCACTCAAATGCCAGTTCTCTTATTTGCTCATAAGTGATTCCGGGAATATTGAGCAGACTCAAAACGTCATTTTTAGATGTGTTTTTTTGCCATATTAATAATTTTATATTACCTTGCAATAGTATATATGCTATTAATAAAATCCAAATATTTTATCCGGTTTTAGTCAAAAGACTCAAATTGGCATAACTTTGTTATAACAATGGTTTATTTGTATATCTATGCTGAAAGACATTATTGTAAACCAAGCCGGCTTGTGAATTCAAACTAAAACAAATAAGATGGGCTATAAAATTAAAATACAACGAGTTGATCGTAGAAATACACAGTCGTTCTATGTGAACTTCCCTGCATCAATTGCGGAAGCTGGACAAATTGAAAAAGGTGAAGAAATGGAATGGTTCATAGAAGATCGGGACACATATGTGTTAAAGAGGGTTGTTAAGAGCAAGTCTATGATAACCAGCAAGAAAAACAAATTAAGTTGACGCGTATGCCCTACAGGGTGGATTGGAATTGAAAATTGACATGTTTTCTTAGGGACAGGGCTTGACCTGTCATTTCAGCCCCAGCACTGGAGTCGCGCCGTGCAGGCGCGCCTGTACAAGCATTTGGGCTCTAAAATGATCAGAGACATGCCGGAGAGGCATGTCTTTACAGGTACTATGCGTAGCACCCTACCTGATTTGGTGTAGGTAATCTGCCAGGATGCCACTGATAAGGTCTGTGGTACAGGTATTCCTGAGACGCGCCGATATGCGCGTCTCTACAATATATGTCATTGAGATCAGGGAGACGCGCCGGGATGCGCGTCTCTACTGCTGCTATCTGGACCGATCAATAATTCAGGGACCATGGGGTAAAGACGTGCTTTACGGCACGTCTAAAAAAACATGTTCCATAATATTTTCCGGGTAATCAGCCCTACCCTAAATGCCTATCCTCCCGGATGTTTTGTCCGGGCTCGACCGGCCTCAATGCTATAATAAAGCGGATCAGTAGGGACAGGGCTTGACCTGTCCATAGGAGATGAATTATACCACCCCGCTGGAGTGGATTAAAGATTATCAGTATCATAATCCCGGAGGGATGAAATGTATATAGTACAGTAGATTCATTGGATCGCATCAGTTCCGTAGGAACGGAACATCTGTATGAGGATATACCCCAAAACGTAAAAAAAGCCCTTCCATCAAAATGAAAGGGCCCTTTTGCATTGTTATATAAGACTTTGGATCATGGGAAGTCTTCTCTTCCTTTCACCTGATCTTGCTTAGATCTTAGATTTTAGATTCTCTATTCTTTTACCTCCTGCAGGGCATTTTCTACAGCGGCAAATATGGGTTCGTTGCTTATCTGAGTGCCTACGGCTCTTTTCATCCAGTGGCGAGGAGTAAGTTGCCCCAGGGAATAAATACGCAGGATTTCTTCCGCAAAATCTTTGTCGGCCATGTAGTCTTCCAGTTGAAACATGATCAGACGACCATAGGGGTAATTCATCAGGTACAGGGGCGACTGAATCATGTGCGAGTATATGGCAAGAAGCGGAATGTCGGGGGTGCCGAAAACATCAGCATAGTATTCATTCCATACCTCTTTGGCAATGCGTATCACTGCTTCTTTCAATTGCTGTGGCGTGGCATCAGGATTATCATAGAGCCATTTCCATACTTCCATATCCACCAAAGAAACGCCCATCATTTCGTAATTGTCCCAAAAGATATCCAGCACATCCAGTTGTTCCATCATGGGATCCGACTGAGTAAATCCCAGCAGTTGCATATCGCGCTTTTGAAACATAAAGGCAATGGCCTCTGTAAACGCCGTATTGGGTACCCCGCTGATGAAATAGTTATCGACCATGTGGTTGCTGATGGTTTGCTCTACATTATGTCCAAACTCATGAACGGCAATATTATACCCTTTATAGTCCATACCGCTGGCACCAATGCGTGTGCGCAAATGTGCGGGCATGCCGCGCATGGCACCTCTCATGGCATGTCCCGATCCACGGGCGGCATCCACATCAATGTTAGCGGCCAGAAACTCAGCCATCTGATCATCGAA
>JBEPXC010000095.1:0-13263 GCA_041642035.1 Sphingobacteriia bacterium | reverse complement strand
TGTCGGCTAAGAGTAATAATTTTTGTCGGATACAAGTGCTCTTTTTGTTGTTGTTTTAAACTGATATTTACTATGATATATCTTGAAGAATAATGATTTAGTAAGCTTGTGCCGGCAATAGCATAAAAAAAGTTTGGTTATTCCTGTTTTGTGGAGTACATTTAAAAAATAAAAGAGTCTGATAAAATTTATTTTGTGTGAAAAAAGGCATTGTTTAATCTTAGAACAGTTAAAGTTAATTGACTGTATTTGAGGTTTCATGTACTGCGTAAAAACAATTCAACAAGACAAGTGTATGACATGGTTTAGTAAAGGTATTATAGAAAAAAAACAGCAAAGGGATACCCTTTGGATCAAATGCAAGCAATGCCAATCGCATATCTGGCAAGATGAATGGCAGGATAATATTAATGTATGCCCTACTTGCAACTATCATGGCAGTATAACGGCTTATGAACGGATTAAGCTGTTGTTTGACCAGGGAAGTTTTAAGGAGTTATTTGCCAACATCAGCCCGGTTGATTCACTAAACTTTAGAGATCTCAAAGGCAGCTATAAGGATAAGATTGTCGCCAACAAGAAAAAAACAGGTATTTCTGAGGCTGTGATAACGGGAGAAGGTAAAATGAACGACATCAGGGCAGTGGCTGCAATAATGGACTTCAGATATTTGGGTGGTAGCCTGGGTAGCGGTACAGGAGAGAAAATTCTTCAGGCCGCTAATTTTGCTTATGAGCATGAGCTTCCCTATATAGTATTTTCTGCCTCGGGAGGAGCCCGTATGCAGGAAGGTGTATTATCGCTGATGCAAATGGCAAAAACCTGTGCAGGAGTAGCTCGTTTGAACAAAAAAGACATTCCCTTCATTTCGGTTCTCACCAATCCTACCACCGGTGGGGTTACGGCCAGTTATGCCATGATGGGTGATTTAAATATTTCTGAACCCGGCGCTGTTATCGGCTTTGCCGGCAGGCGTGTTATTGAACAAACCATCGGCGAAAAACTTCCTGATGATTTTCAAACCGCTGAATACCTACTCGAACATGGTTTTATCGATTCCATTGTTCATCGTAAAGATCTCAAAGATTACCTAAGCCAGGTTCTCAGTTATTACAACCGATAAATACCATTCATTAGTTCGTAACTTTTTATTCACCAAATATTATTTCTGATGGGAGTAGCAACAAGTTTAAAAGTGCTGGCCAAAGATCAAATAAAACCCCAACTCAATGGTAACAGCAAGGCCCCCAAAACAACCGCATGGGATATTGTTAAGATAAGCAGACATCCGCAAAGGCCTGTTTTTCAGGATTACCTGCAACTTATATTTACTGACTTTATAGAACTTCATGGCGATAGATATTTTTCTGACGACAATGCTATTGTTGGAGGCTTTGCCAAATTAGATGGGCAAAAGGTTATGCTTATTGGTCATAACAAGGGCAAGAACACCGTCGAAAATGTTGACCGAAACTTTGGAATGGCCAAACCCGAAGGATATCGTAAGGCATTAAGATTGATGAAATTGGCCCAACGATTTAATCTTCCGGTGGTAACTTTCATTGATACACCCGGTGCTTTTCCCGGCATCGAAGCAGAAGAAAGAGGACAGGCGGAATCTATTGCCAAAAATATTACTGAAATGGCCAGCCTGGAAGTACCCATCGTATCGATCGTTATCGGCGAGGGAGGCAGCGGAGGGGCTCTTGGTATAGGTGTTGGAGACCGAATTATTATGCTTTCCAACGCTATCTACTCTGTCATATCTCCCGAAGGTTGTGCGTCAATATTATGGCGCGATGCCAGCTTTGCCCCTGATGCCGCCGAAGCCCTGCATATTACAGCACAATCGCTCCTCAAACTCGATGTCATTGACCAGATTGTTACCGAACCCGCTCCGGGTGCTCATACCGACTACCATAAAACAGCCGCTGAGGTAAAGAAATGTTTGCTCAGTAACCTGAAAAACCTCTCCCGCATTCCCAAAGAAGAACTTCTTCAGTTACGCTTTGAAAAGTATTCAGCTATGGGCAAATTTGAAGGTTGTTAACCTATAAGTCATTCACGAAAGCATTTTATCCAACGGTTTATGGTTTTACTCCGGCAGATAATTTATATACTATAAGTAATACTCCATTTTGTTTAAAATAATGTGAATCAATAGAAAAGGATCAAACGATGAAAGAAAAGATACTTAGAATTACGGATACTACCTTGCGCGACGGCCATCAGTCATTGTGGGCCACCCGCATGAGAACCAAGGATGTTTTAGACATTATTGATGTTATTGATAATGTCGGATATTATTCCCTTGAGGTATGGGGAGGTGCTACTTTTGATGTTTGCCTGAGGTTTTTGCGTGAAAACCCCTGGGAAAGACTTCGCCTTATTAAGCAAAAAGCCAAACATACTCCGCTTCAAATGCTTTTGCGCGGACAAAATATTGTCGGCTACAAAAACTATCCTGATGATTTACTCGATCGTTTTATTGAAACGGCTCATCACAATGGAATAGACATCTTTCGCATCTTTGATGCCCTGAACGACACACGCAATTTGGAGGCAGCCATTAGATCGGTGAAAAAACATGGAGGACATGCCCAGGGAACCCTATCCTATACTACCAGTCCGGTGCATACCGTAGAGAAATATGTGCAATATGCAAGAGAACAGGTACAGATGGGCATTGATTCCTTATGTATTAAAGATATGGCGGGCATATTATCGCCCGTAGGGAGTCGTGAGCTGGTAACGGCCCTGCAAAATGAATTGAATATCCCTGTTCAACTTCATTGTCATGCCACCAGTGGTATGTCTGAAACAGCCTACCTTGAAGGTGTCAGGGCAGGGGCAGGGGCCATCGATTGTGCGGTAGCATCTATGGCTGGTTTTTCTTCACAGCCTCCGGTACAAACGCTTTATGCCATTTTTTCTGAAACAGAATATGAAGTAAATCTTGATATTGATGCCATCAGAAAAGTAAATAAGTATTTTGCCGATCTAACACCCACACGCTCCAAGGGACGAGGATATGAACAACCTATAGATGCCGAAATCCTCATTCATCAGATTCCTGGTGGAATGATATCTAATTTCAGATCACAGCTCGAACAGCAGGATGCTCTGGATAAACTTGATGAAGTGCTTGAAGAAGTATCAAGAGTAAGGGAAGATTTTGGCTACCCCCCTCTGGTTACACCAACCAGTCAGATTGTAGGTACCCAAGCTGTTATGAATGTACTGGCAGGCGAACGGTACAAAATTGTTCCCCAGGAAGTAAAAAGCTATATCAAAGGAATGTATGGCCGTTCTCCTGGTCCCATAAAAAAGGAGTTTATCAAAAAAATTCTTGGCGAGGAAAAGCCTATAAAACATCGTCCTGCCGATGATCTGGAAAATATCTTACCCGATATTGCCAAAAAGATATCTCAACCTGAGCTCATTAAGGAGGAAGAAGACATTCTGTCTTATTGCCTCTTTCCTGAAATTGCCATGGAATATTTTAAATGGCGGGAGTTAGCTGAAGAAAAAAGACCCAAATCGCCTGCAGATATAGAAATTGAAGAAATTGCAGCCTCCCACAATACATCCTCTCCAAAAGAGGCTCATGTATCTCAGGAACACAATCTTAAAAAAATGCTTCACGCTGATGATTATTCTGGTATCAATTCAATACTGGAAAAAGCATCGGTAATGAACATCAATGAATTGAGTATCCGTAAGGGCGATTTCAATCTTTCTTTGTTTTCAGGTGCAGCACAGAGAACACAGATATCAGCAGTAATTGAGCAAGATTCCATTGCGGCTGCTGCCGATCATGATAATGCCCGGGCGTCTTCTTTCAGAGGAGCCGATCCGGTTGTTTCAAAGACTGAAATACCTGCTGTAGTAGGGGAGACCATTAACGCTGTTATGGCCGGAACTTTTTATCGCAGTTCAGGTGAAAATGCACCCCCATTTGTTATTGAAGGAGCAATGGTTGATGAAGGTGATGCCGTTTGTATTCTGGAAGCCATGAAGCTTTTTAATGAAATACAAGCCCCTTTTAAATGTAAGATCAAAAGGATTTTGATTGAAAACGGCGTTAAAGTGAAAAAAGGTGATCCTTTAATGGAAGTTGAAGAATTGTAAGCGCTTTCTCTAGTGTTGGAAATCATTTGAAAGACCTGTACCTTCCTCCGTATATTTTACAGCGGACTGGTGCAGGTTTATTTTTTCTACTCTTTTTTGCAGCAGATGTTCCATCTCTATAATCTGAATCTCCTGTTCCAGGAGTGAATACTCATTTATAAGCAAGAATTTAAATTTAAGAAGCGCGCTGAGAGAGAATGATTTCTTCCACAATTCCGAAAAATCATCTATGTATTCCGAGAGGGCAGTGATGTTTTCACTAATGATATTCTTAATGGTAAGTAAATCATTAAAGACAGTCCGGTTGAAAACCCCTGCCGCTTGTTGATCATGGGTCCAATCAGAAGTATATTGCATGTGGTTGTGTAAAAGAGGAAGCACAGACTCCAGTTTTTGATTTGCATCATAGCAAATAATCCTGAATCGCCTCAGCAGAGTAAGATCTGATTCAACCTTGGCAAATCCTTTATCCATAGCGGTAAAAAGCTGTGCAGTGCCCTTTACAATTTTCTCAATTTTAATAAGATTGGTGCGCATTCTGTTGTTGGTTTTTGGTGCATAACAATATTACCAAATTATTTCTACTTAAAAATTTAACTTTAACTGCTACAATTTATCGTATAGGTGAGTAAAGATTATTTTAGGGGCATAAAAATAGAGTTTAAGCTTATTTTATCTTTACCCTAAAAAAAGTTATTTAGTTAAGCATCACATAGCCAGGCGAATGGATGAAATTGTTGAAAAGAATTTTGAGAATTAAGAATTTAATAACATAAGAATGGAGTAACATATGATGTATGTGATAAGCTGTAAGTATCGTGATTTTTCTTAAGGTGAAAAAAAAGTCAAATTATTTGTTGTGTCATATTCTAAAACTCTTACCTTTGTGTCATCCTTTTTTTCCAAACCATGAACCGGGTGATGCTGGGTAATCAGTCTAAAACCTTGTTAACCAAAAGGAATAGTTCTTAAAATCAACTTGATCTACATCAACGTTTTTAACGTGCTTAGCTGTCATGTCACAATAAAAACGTCCGGCATTGCCCGGGTTTTTTGGTTTTTTTTATGTAAGCTCGCAAACGATTGCGATCTTAAATCATAAGCAGAAAAGGAAATATTGCTGAAAATTCGTAAATAAAGTTTGCAAACTTGGTATATTAAAAAGAAACCCCTACGCTTTTTAGCGTAGGGGTTTCTTTTTATGCCTTTTTTCTTTAAAAGCCCTCTGTTATTTTGAGTTTTCTGCCGAAAAGCCTAAACTTTCTTTGTTTTACTCTGCGACGAATTGATACGTGTTCACAAAAGTATTCATTGGCATGAAAGTAGTTTATTTTGATGGTTTATCATAAAAAACATCAAAATGGTTGTTTTTTTTATAGTTTTGTTAGGCTTTTGATGTTTGTATGGTATACATGCATTACTTTTTCCACTTATAACAAGCTACATCATGAAAGAAAAATGTACTTTGCTTACCTGCGCTCTTATATTAGGGCTCCTGGCGTCTTCTTGTGAGGAAAATACAAAGGGAGAAAAACTATTTAATGGTCGTAATATCGACAACTGGAATATATATCTTGGGTCATCTCTGGGTGGTGAATATGATAACATTTCAAATGCTGCTACACCCGAGAGTGTATTCTCTGTTGTTGATCATGATGGCGAAAAATGCATACGCATATCGGGTGAAATAAATGGTTCTTTGGCTACACGCGAATCATATGAGAATTATCACCTGAAAATGGTCTTTAAATGGGGAGATGGGGTTTATTCCAGAAGAAACAGCGGGCTGCTATACCATAGCTTTGGTGATTTTGGCTTTGCCAATAACACCTGGATGCCCAATATTGAGTTGCAGCTTATGCATGAAAACCTGGGCGATACTTATCTGATGGCTAATACTACCTGCCTTACTCCGGTTATAAAAGATCATCATACCAACCAATACACCTATGACCCCTTAGCTGAAGTGATGTCGTTTGGTGAATTTGCCAATGGTCGACTTATCCGAAAAAGTCACGATATGGAAAAACCTCTGGGCGAGTGGAATGTAGTGGAACTATACTGCCATGGCGATACTGCGGTTCATGTTATCAACGGTGAAACGGTGATGATCAATCAAAATACCGGGGTGTTCAATGATGGTTCAATAGGCCCACTTACCTCCGGAAAAATACAACTACAGTCTGAAGGCGCTGAGTTATGGGTTCGAAGCATTGAAATTATGCCTATCACTAAACTCCCAGACTCAGTAATGCCAAAGTCAACTGCTGGATTATAATATCTGAATTGACTTAAATAAAAATATGAATAAGCAGGCGCTAATAAAATAGAAACAGAATTTAATATATGACCCACACGTTTGTAAAGGTCTTATATCAATTGTTAATACCAATGCGATAGGAGAACTTCAGCAGGAGGGTGTTGTGTGGTTTCTGGGTGAACATGTGGTCCAGATCTTTGACGTAGTGCATTCCAACCTGTTCATCATAAGCAGAGCGGGTTTGACTCCAGACCAGGTATAGAGCCGAACCGGGGTTGAATTCCCATCGGACCACCAGATTGGAAAGGAATTCTCTCACCGTAAAATCAGGGCGGTCAAAACTGTAATCAGGGTTATCATCACCATTTTCACTAACATGATAGCGGTCTTCATAAAAAGATATTTGTTGAGTGGTATATTTCTCAAAACGTTGGTTATATTCGGAGTGTTTACTATTGGTGATGTATTTGAACTCTCTGAACTCACCGCTTGCCACGAAAGGCTGTCCCCAATATTGGATAGTCAGATCAGGGGTGATGGTATAGTTTATACGGAAAGAAAAATTGACCTGATGTTGTGTTATTCGTCCAAAAACATACCGGGTTGATTCACTATGCGAAAACTGACCGACATATTGCAATTCATCGAAGGAGTGGCTTATCGAAGGGCTGAAGGTAAAATTAAAATAATCGGTTGGTTTATAGGTAATGGGAGAGGAAATGCTTATTCTCTGGCTGTTATCTTCCATTCCAAAGTTCATATTACCGGATAAGGATAAGATGAGTTTTTTGCGGTCGTCGGAGGTTGTGCCAAGCCATAGATAAACCTGGTCGGGCCTCTTGAAGGAAGGGCCACCCCTTAGCAAGGTACTTGAATACATATTGAAGTTGTAATCGATTCCGGCATTGGAGCGATAAAAATTGCGATACTGAATGGACGTATGAAGATTTAATCCGGTGCCTATGAACTTACCGCTAAAATCATTTGTATTGTATAAATTGCCACCAATGCGGTAATTGTTGTAAAACGATCCGGGTATCCATTGCCGGTATTGCGCCCACAAAAGCTGAATAATATGATCTGCTTCGCGCATATAACCCAGGTCATTGATTTCAAACTGTGGCGATTTCCAAAGAACGGCACCCAGCATATTCCAATGGCCGCTACCCGTTTTTGATACGACTAATTTTCCACCTGTACCAGTAAGGCTGGTTCTTGTGCTATCCAGACTTAGATGGCTGGCATCAGGGCGTTGAAAATATCGTGCTGAGGAGCGTTGTGTTTTAACTATAGACTGTTGGCTGCCCACCACGTGACTCATGGCAGTATTGATGTTTAACAGCCATGTTTTATTGGCAAAATAATGGCTGTAATCTACCCCTCCCGTGTATGCCCGTTGGTGCATTTGCTTCGAGAGATTTTTATCAAGACTTCGGTGTGTACTGGTAATCATTCCACCTAAAATATGATTTCCATTGTTGAAATCTTTTTGCACTCTTCCTACAAAGAAGTTTGTGAGGGGTTCCAGGAGCCTGGTGGAGCGTTGACCATTGAGATCTATATCTGCATTTGCCTCCCCGGCAAGCGTTTCAATAAGAGCAACGGAGAGTCCGTTTTGTGTTTTCCCTGTCATTTTGGCTGCTCCCAGAATGTTGGTATAGGAAGGTTTGCTAACCCATTCCTGATCATTCTCATCGATTTGTCCTGCAGGCCGTCGTCCTATTCGTCTTGAATAGAAAAGGTTATCGAAGCCAATTCCGCCATCTCCCAGTCCCAGAGAGAAATTTGAAATATTTCGCCCTTCAATAAAAAAGGGTCTTTTTTCCTGGTAAAAGGTTTCAAAGGCAGAAAGATTAACTTCACTGGGATCAGCTTCTACCTGGCCGAAGTCAGGATTAATGGTAAGGTCGAGGGTAAAATCATTAGTAAGGCCGATTTTTGCATCCAGTCCTGCCTTGAGATTTCGTTCCTGACCGGAAGCAAAGGGATTCCCTTCTTGCGAGGGGTAGGCTTCAGCGCATGAGACCAGGTATGGAGTTACATCAAAAAGTGTCCGGGGCTTCAGTTCATCCAGCCCCTGTATTTCTCCAAACATGTGTACCATGCCCGGAGCATCGGCAGGAATATGTTGCCAGAAGGTCTGTTCTTTATGCCGTTGAATATATCGGATAACCTCCAACCCCCATTGCCCATTGCCATTTTTCTTAAACCTCAGCTGGCTTAAGGGAATGCGCATTTCAGCCTCCCATCCTGATTCATTGATAGAGGTTTGTGCCCACCAATTAGGATCCCAGCTGGCATCCTGGTTCTCCCCATTATTGGTCATGATGTTTTCAAAGCGCGTGCCTCCGGCAGTTACCCCAAAGATAAAGGCCGTACGAAGGTCATAATAAGAATCGAAAGCCACCCCAACATAATCGCCATCAGCATGGTCACGTCGCGATCTTCTGGAAATGATGCTATCAGGTGATGTATCAAAGGCTTTGAAGGCTACATAAATAAAATTGTCGTCGTAAAGAATGGCAAAGTGTGTTTTCTGAGATTCCGGCTGTCCATTGTGAGGCTCATGCTGAACGAAATCAGATTCCCAGTCTGCTGTTTCCCATTCAGCATCCCCGATAACACCGTCAATGAGTGGGGCTGCAAAAACCCGCTGTGGGATATATTGCCTTTTTTCTATGTGTTTGCCAAAGGAAGGGGCAGCAATAGCCACGAATAGCAAGCATTGGGCTATACAGTAAAACAGTCTTTGCATCTGTTTATAGAATTAATATAATTACTTCGATTGTACCCATTTAGGTGTGCAATGGTTTATTGGGTTTCCCTTCAATTTCAAATATAAAGCCAACCCGGATAAAATTTTAGTAATCATACGTTTAATAAATGGGAGGTGGCTGTCTGATAATTATGGTCTGTCCGCAATCGTTCATCTTTTGTTCATTTCCGATCAAAAAGGAGTAACAAACTTTCTGATTTCTGTCTCTTTAGCCATTATTCGGGTAGCGTTTTTTGCAAAACTCTATGATGAATTAATATTTCCTTCTGCGGGTGAGATTGTGAATTTCAGAATGTTTTTTTTATAACTTTGTAACATAAACTACCAATATTTTAGAAAAATAAGCTATCTTCTTAATGTATATTTTGAAAATAGCAGTTTCTGATTGCAATCGGCAATATCCTCATGCCATAAGGTGAGACAGGTTAATGAAAAATTCCCACAATATGAAAAAAACACTTTACTTAATCGCTGCATTCGTTTTATTCTCAGTGAGCTTTACCTCCTGTGAACTTGATGACATTTCATTTGATGACGCCATGTTAATAGGAAAGTGGAAATCGGGTACCTTATATTATAAATATGAAGCCACTCTTACGGGAAAAACCTGGGATACCAGCGATGATGTCACGGAAGAAGAGGCTCAGTCCTTCACCTGGAGTCTTTCAGATTCGGAGTTAAAGCATATATACATTTTAGAATTGGGCGCTACAGTTCCTAAGGTCTATACTGTAACTAAACTTACTTTCTCTACACTGGAGTATGAAGATGATTTTGGAAGCACCTTTTCTTTCAGCAAAGTGCTAAACTGATGCTTTTTTAATGCCCGGGCAATGAAGAAAATTATAAAACCAATTTTGGTCAGTCTGCTGTCGTTGCTACTACTAATACTGGCGGCCGTAAGCTTTCTCGTTTGGTTTGCTTTTACGCCTGCCCGGCTTGGTCCTCTTGTTCAAAAACAAACCAATGATATTTTAAGTTGCAAAGCCCTGATAGGCGATGTAGAGCTTACTTTTTTCAGCACCTTTCCTCAATTTGGTGTAAAAGTTAATGATGTCCTGTTGATTAATCCTACTGTGGGTTCAATCTCTGATACCCTTGCCAGCATAGATCACTTGCTGGCAAAAGTCGATGTGGCTGCTCTTTGGAAAAACAATGAGTTGATCATATCATCTGTTTTTATCTATAACGGAAACTTTAATCTCTATATCGATTCTGTGGGTACTGCTAATTTTGATGTCCTGACTAAAGATACTATCTCATCAGCAAAGGCTGGTTCATCCATGGATTTTACATTTATTGATATTTATGAAGTGAAATTGGAGAATATCAATTTCGCCTTACAGCATGATTCTTTGAAGATTAAATCCAATATCTATAATCTGGATGCACTGATTTCGGGAACAATACATGATGATCTTCTAAAGGGCAGAATGCAACTGAACACTTGTCGTCTATTCATGGAATATAAGGGTGTGAATTATCTGGACAATGTTTCTTTAGCTTTTGATTTACCCATAGAATATTCATCACAGCGTGTGTATTTAAATGAAGCCTTTGTGTCCGTTAATGGATTGAAGTTGCAGTTGGATGGGGAAATAGGAAACAATACCCACACACAAATTCTTACCACAGATGTAAGATTTGACTTTCACCGATGGCCTGTAAAGGTATTATCAGAACTTGTTCCACCACCCTTATATTCTTATTTGACTGGAATTGAAGCCGACGGGATAATATCTTCGCGGGGAACGATTATCGGATCATACAACAGCACCTCTTTGCCCCTTATGGATATCCATCTTAAGGTGGAAAATGGAAAACTTAAGCATACTTCTTTTCCTTTACCGCTGCATGATTTGATGGCAGACATCAATGTCTATACGGACTTTTCTTCTGATGATATTTCCTATGTGAAGGTCAATCAATTCATGGCAAAAACCCCTCTTTCCGCTTTTGCTGTCTCGGGCAGCGTACAACGGTTATATTCTGATTTACATTGTCGGCTGCTATCTGATGTGAGCATATCCATGCAGGAGATGGAAGTTTTTGCGCCCGATACCTTCAATTCTGCCTTAAAAGGGCACATCTCAGGATATATCCATTCTGATTTTCGTTTGTCGCATTTAGAACAAATGCAATGGGAAAGAATGAACCATAGCGGAAGTATACTAGCCACCCGGCTTGATGTAAAAATGGATAGTATTTGGTTGAAAACCAATCGTGCACGTATAAAATTTAAACTCCCAAACAGAGCAACCACCAATAAATCATCGGATTTTGCATATACCGATATCGATCTGGATAAACTAGAAGCAGGAATGGTGGGGAAATATAATATTCTTATGCGTAATGCCCTGATTTTGCTTGAAACATCAGATATTAGAGATAAAACCCGTATGCCTGATCTTATCTGCTCATTTACCATGGATTCACTTGCTGCACATATGGATACCCTGCATCTATCGCTTTCTAAACCAACAGCAGAGGTATTGGTGGCTCCTGTTGCCGAAAGAATCATGCAGCCCCAAATCCAGCTCAATTATACTGGCAGAGGCCTATCGGCTGAAATAGGAACGGATACAATATCCATAAGCAGATTAGCATTTGACACCGGCGTTGTTAACGATCAGGATCAGGACGATATATTCCTTCGCTGGATGGCTAAAGGCTTTTTGGATTTAGAGCAGGCAAAAATATCCACGGCACGGCTGTCTTATCCGGTAGAAATACCCATGATAAAAATGAATTTTGAACCCGAATATCTCAACGTTGAAGGAAGCCGTATCGTTATAGATAATTCAGATTTTGAACTGAGTGGCAATCTGTACAATATACTTTCTTATTTCAGAGGCGATTCTTTGCTCAGGGGAACCATTAATTTTCAATCCTCCACAACAGATATCCTTCAATTAATGAGTCTCACCAATGGAATTGGTAATGACAAAGAAAGCACCCTTGCCGACACACCAGAATACGCTGGAATTGACTCAACTTCGGCACAACCCTATATGGTTCCCCAAGGCATTGATATGATACTGAATACAAATATTACGCAGGCTAGCTTTGGGATTGATACTGCCACCAATATCAAGGGAACATTGGGCATACGTGATGGCGTAATGTTGCTCGATGACTTCTCTTTTGTCACATCAGCAGCCAGAATGCAACTTACAGCCATGTATAAAACACCAAGAAGAAATCATCTTTTTCTAGGCTTGAATTATCATATGCTGGACATTGAGATTGAAGAATTACTTAAAATAATTCCCGATATAGACACTTTAATGCCTATGCTGCGCTCTTTTAAAGGCAAAGGCGAATTTCATCTTGCCATACAAAGTAATCTCGATTCAAACTACAATATCAAAAAATCAACACTCCTGGGTTCATCTTCCATTAAAGGCGAAAATCTGGTGTTGATGGATGGGGAGACCTTCAGTGAGATAGCCAAAACACTTCGTTTTAACAAGAAAACGGAAAACAGGGTAGATACATTGTCGGCCGAATTTACCATCTTCAGGGAGGAGATTGATGTGTATCCTTTTTTGTTGGTGATGGATAAATATAAAGCTGTGGTGGCAGGAAAGCATAATTTCGATCTTTCCTTCGATTATCACATCTCCGTAGTAGATTCACCTTTACCCATTAAATTTGGAGTCAACATTCATGGAAATTTGGATGCGCTGAGCTATAAGCCTGCCAAACCAAAATATGCTGAAATGTACCGGCCATTTAGAAGAGGTGTAGTTCAGAATCAACAATTTGAGCTCAGGAGGATGATTCGTGAATCACTAATGCAAAGAATAGATCCCTGAAAAAAAGTCTGAGTTGCTTCTCGGGAAACAATATTAGGGTCAGAAAAACAATTTATTTATTCCAGATTCTGCAGGTGGAAAACTTCACTGGTCACTTCACCAAATTCAGTGATGGTACCATCGGCCGCTATTTCTCCCAAAATTGAATTGACTCCTGCAGGACGAATACCATGAAAAGTAATGACGTTTTGTGCTGAAACCACCATGTTGAATATTTCCAGCTCTCCTTTTGGTATGAGATCAACAACATTATGGGGGAAAACAGAGGCATCAACTTT
>JBEPXC010000094.1:0-13322 GCA_041642035.1 Sphingobacteriia bacterium | reverse complement strand
GATGTGGAGCAAAAATGGAACAGTGACAGTACACCCTTTCACTTTGCCGACAATATGCAGCAGGAGGAAGATTTTTTTATCATCTCACCCCATACCGCTTATTATCCTGAGCATATTGAACCTATGGTAAATAAAATTATTGAAGACCAGGCCGATGATTTTACTACGCCCCATAAAATCTGGATGGAAGGCCACGATTCTTCAGGCCCCAACCGCCAGACGGTGGATATCATTCGCGACATCAAAGAGAAAATGCCTCATCTGGATGTAAGACATTCCACCCTGGAAGAGTATGCCCGGTATCTTGCAGAGTCTGTTGATGTTGAAGGATTGAAGAAAGTATATGGTGAAAGACGCAGTGCCCAGAACAACAACCGTTGCGGCAACCTGTTTGGCTACACTACCTCTGCCCGCATGTATCTGAAACAGGCCAATTTTGATGCCGAACGATGGATACAATATTACGCTGAGCCGTTTAATATATTCTCGGCAATGTATGGTCGCGACAACAACGACCAGTATACCCAAACCGCATGGGAGCTTATCGTGCAGAATTCAGCCCATGATTCCATTGGCGGGTGTTCATTGGATAGGATTCACGAAGACATGATGATGCGCTACAAGCATGCCGTTGAAATATCCAAAGGGGTATTTGAGCGCTCATTGAAATCATTGCTGCCGAAACTCAACACCATCGGATTTAAAACCTCCGACGAGAGCAATATCTTTATCACAGCAGTCAATGCAACCAATTTTGAAAGGAATGATGTGGTGGAGGCCTTTGTTGACATTCCTGTTTCACTCGATAAAGGTGACTTCCAGGTGTGCGACGCCAACGGCAAAATACTTTCCAAAACCATCATTCAGATGCATCATCATCAACCCATATTGGAGCAGATGATCAACCGCCCCATGTTTTTTGATATGATGCGATACCATGTTTATATTCAAGTAGACGCGGTACCCGCCTTCGGCTTAAAAACATTTCAGATTATTCCTTCAGGGCCCGAATTGGATAACACCGATGGGGAAGCCCTTGAGCTGGAAAATCAGTACATGAAGGTTACGGTTAATGAAGATGGGACCCTTACTATTTTTGATAAGCTCACCGGGACGCAGTACAAGGATGTCGCCTGGCTTGAAGACCAGGGCGATGCAGGGCATGCCTGGGTGCTGAAGCCTGTTGAACCCACTGTTTCTACAAGGGGTACAAAAGCCTCTGTTCGCAAAAGCCTCTCAGGTGAGCTTTACAACGAACTGACCATCACCCATACACTTAACCTTCCGCGCGATTTGAAAGCACGCACCGAAGGCACGGGCGATACCCTGGAAAACACCATCGAGATGCGTGTTGGGCTGGGAAAAACGCACAGACACTTGACTTTTGACATAAAGGTGGATAACAATAGCGAAAGCCACCGCTTACGCTTTATGATTCCCACACGTTTGCAGTGTACCCATTCCTATGGAGAAGGGCAGTTTGATGTGGTAAAGCGTAGCCTGGAGCGACCCGATACCTCCCATTGGATAGAGCAGCCCATGTACGATTTTCCCATGCATCATTTTGTTGACATTACCGATGGACAAAAAGGGATAGCAGCACTGGTGGATGGTCTTAAAGAATATGAAGTACTGCCCGATGCCGATAAAACCCTTGCCATAACCCTATTCCGCACTTTCGAGTACAAGATCAATCCCGCAGCACCACAGGATTATTCTCATGAAAAAGGAGCTCAGATGCTGGGTGAATCGACCTACCGACTGGCCATATACCCTCATGCGGGCAACTGGCAGCAGGGGCAGGTATACAAAGAAGCATTTCTCTTCAATTATCCCTTACGATGGGTTCAGACCGGAAAGCTTTCCGGAGAGCTCGATTCAAACCTGAGGATGATGACAATTACCCCTGAGGCGTTAATCTTTGGCACCCTCAAGATACCCGAAAGCCAGGATCAGAATGCTTTTGTCCTGAGAGTATTCAACCCTACTTCAGAAACCCTGGAAGGAAAGGTTGAGTTTTTAAAGAAAATATCTTCTGTTGAAAGCATTTCGCTCGAAGAGGTAGTGAAGGGAGTGATTCCTATTGAAAATGAACATAGCTTCTACCTTAAAGCCGATGCCGGCAAAATTCTCAGCTTTCTTATTCGGTACTAATGCCTTTGGAGGAGCAGTTGAGAACATACGATTTTTTATACAACAATGGATGTAGATGTACATCCTGAACCGGAGACAAAAAAGAGTTATCGGTGAATTAATAAACTATTAAAGAGAGTTATACAATGATTAAAAATGATTACGGTTTTTTTACAGAGAATCACAGGGAATTTGTAATAACCAATCCTGAGACCCCTCGTCCCTGGTTTAACTATATGTGGAATGAAAATTATGCTGCTCTTGTTTCTCATGGAGGTGGCGGGTTTTCATACCTGGAGACACCCCGCGATAATCGTATATCCCGTATGCGTTACAATTGCCTGCCCTGGGACCGCCCCGGGCGATATATCCTGCTTAGGGATACCGAAACGGGTGATTACTGGTCATTGAGTTGGGCGCCTACCATCGATCGCAAATACGATCATTATGAAGCCCGGGTTGGACAGGGATATACCACTATTACCACCCGTTATAAGGGTATACAGGCAGAGTTGACTTATTTTGTGCCACGCGATAACAACTGTGAGATATGGAAAGTCAAACTCACCAATATGTCGGGTAAAAACCGCCATATCCAGGTGTACGCCTTTCAGGAACTCATGATGGGAAATGCTCTCAACGACATCATCAACCAGCCTAATGATAAGCACTTTACTGATGTTGTCTTCAACCGCGATCAGGAAACCCTTGAGGCTACACGTCGCTATTGGGTATTGCAAAAAAAATCGGCATCCGTGGAGCAACCTAATATCGATTGGAAGTACAAGGTCTATTTTACGATGAACCTGCCCATTAAGGGATTCGACAGCAGCCTGGATAAGTTTATTGGCAAATGGCGCTCAGAAGCCAATCCAATCGCTGTAGAAAAGGGACAAATGTTTAACACCGAGATAACAGCCGGCGACCCCGTGGTAGCGCTTCAGTCTGAATTTGAAATGAAGACCGACAGCAAGAAGGAATTCTCTGTTTTTATGGGTATCGAACATAAGGATGTGGAGAAGCCTTACCAAAGTCTTAGGATTGCAGACTACCAGGACAACAGTTATGTGACCAAAAAACTCGAAGAAGTGAAATCCTTCTGGGATAATTTCCTTTCGCATGTAAAGGTCGATACACCCGATGAAAGCTTCAATCTTATGCTTAACGTCTGGAATCAATATCAATCGGCTGTTACCTTCGATATGGCCAGAAACTCCGGCTATTATCATGGCGGTTTGCTTTTTGGTACAGGTATCCGCGATCAGTTTCAGGATATCCTGGGCATGGTGATTGTCGATCCTGCCAGGGTTCGTGAGCGATTACTCAATGCCCTGCAGTTCCAGTTCAACGATGGCTCTACCCTGCACAATTTCTTTAAACTTACCAACCATGGCGAGCGTACCCATCATTCTGATACCCCTCTTTGGATTCCTTTCGGACTGGTAGAATACCTCAACGAAACCCACGACTTCAGTATTCTTGAGGAGGTGGTCTCGTTTTATGATCAGGGAGAAGCTACGGTGTATGATCATATGGTGCGTGCACTTGATTTCGCCATCGGAGATTGTACCGAAAGAGGTCTGCCAAAAATCCGCAAAGGCGACTGGAACGATACCCTCGATCATATCGGGCCACAAGGGAAAGGCGAAACCATCTGGGGCGCTTTCTTCCTTTGCTATGTGCTGGATAAGACTTTTGAGCTACTGGACCACAAGAAGGATAGTGAGGTAAAGAACCGCTGGGAACAAGCTTACGTTAAGATTGCTTCGGTGGTGAATGATATCGCCTGGGATGGCAAATGGTATGTGCGGGCCTTCCGCGACAATGGCAAAGTGGTAGGCTCCGATGCCATGAAACAGGGCAAATTATTCCTCAATGCCCAGTCATGGTCGGTAATATCAAAAGTGGCCCCAAAAGATCGTGGTCAATCGGCCATAAATAGTTGTGTATCGCATCTGGAAAACAAAACCGGCATGCAGATTGTCTGGCCCGCCTATCGTGAAGTGGAGGATAATATTGGGCTTATTTCGCGCTGCGTACCCGGCAAAAAAGAAAATGGAGCCGTCTTCAACCATGCTTCCAGCTGGTTTGTGCTGGCCGGCATTATGAGTGGAAATATAGAAGATGCCTTCCGCATTTACCGGAAGATGCTCCCTGTTAATTCTTCTGCTGCGGTAGGAATCGATAATTATGAAACCGAACCCTACGTGTATGCCGAATACGTAACCAGCAAAGAGCATGAAAGCGAAGGTCAGGCTTCGCATTCCTGGCTTACCGGTTCTTCCGTGTGGATGTATCGCATCGGGCTGGACTGGATTTTGGGATTGCGCACCTCTCTGAGGGGCATCAAAATAGACCCTGCTTTGCCTAAAGAATGGGGTAATCTGTCGGTAGTAAGAAAATACCAGGGGAAAACCCTCAATATTAGCATCGATAATACAGCAAAAATGAACAAGGGGGTTAAATCCATTACCATTAATGAGGAGGAGTTTACCGGCGAGTGGATCGATGTGAAATTATTTACCGAATATATTTTGGAGATAAAAGTACTGATGGGCTAAGTGAGAACATCTTAAAAGACAAAAATCCAACAGCCGGGAAAATACCTTTCCCGGCTGCGTAAAATTTGCATATGAACGCATTATTTCTTGGTGATTCTATTACCCATGGTTTTGATCTAAACAAATATTTCCACCAGCATGATTTTGTAAATCAAGGTATATCGGGTTGCTCTTCCGCTGATTTACTTCATGCCATTAATCCCAGATGGTTTGTTAATGAGCCTGAAGTGGTATTTTTATGCATCGGGACCAATGATTTGGCCAGAGAGGTTGAACAAGCCGATATTGTTGACAATGTTAAGCTGCTAATAGATCAGATCAGGGCTTTTTCGCCAAAGGACTGCCGCATTTATCTTACCTCATTATTTCCCACCCGACACAATCCACCACGCCCTAATCCTGTTATTGATAGACTTAATGTCAGGTTGCATCTGTTGGCACCTGCCCTTAAAATAGGTTATCTTGAGCTAAATCCTTTCTTTAAAGATCAAAACGGTCAGCTCAGCAGATCATTTACCCGTGATGGACTTCATTTGAATGATGCTGCATACAAGGTCTGGGCTGATGTGCTTGGTGTATTACTGGATATTTAACACCCCATTGATCTCTTGTGCGTTTGTAGTACAGGTGTTTTTAAAGCAATTTACAAGCAGACAAATTTAAGTAAATTCACGCGTTGAACTAACAGTATTTAACTTTGTTTATTTTCATGTATTTTGCTATGTACTCATTTATAGCTGTCAAACGCTAAAAAGAAGCCAAATAGTATCTTGGTTTCCCTTTAATCTATAATGCATCTTAAAAATATTAAATAAAGCTTTGTTTTGAAATAAATAATTGGTAAAATTGCATTGGGTTATCTTAGTTAGACCAAACCTTATTTTTCTGTAACCCATAACCCAAAACTATCAACCTGAATTTATAACAAAAAAAATTACACCTATGAAAAAATTTACACTATTGAGTATGCTCATGTTCATCGCTTTGATAAATATGAGCTTACAAAGTTATTCACAGAACGAGGCGGTTGATTTCGCCGATATCGTTACGGTGATGGAAAAATCGACGGCTGCTGGTAATCTGCCGGCAAGTATAGATGATGGCGGTAATACACGCGGCGCTGCATTTAATGGAGAATATGTTTTTGTAGCTTCGCGCAAAGAGGGTGATCATGTTTACTACTGGGATGTAAATACTCCCGATGCCGCACCTCAGGAGCTTTCCATGACCGATGTAAGCGGAGGTACTTTTACCATTAATGATGTAGCCGCTATTGGAAACCACGTGTTTGTATCCAATATGTCCTTTGCCGATGGTAATTTTAAAATATACCATTGGGCAGGCGTAGATGCTGAACCTACCGTATTGATCGACTATGCCGCAATACCTACAAGATTAGGCGATGCCATTTCTGTAGTAGGGGATCCTGATGTTGCTGCTACCATTTATGCCAGCGGGTATGGCAGCCAGGATGTTTATGTCTGGCAAATGGTAAATGGCGCTCTGGTAAGCGCAACTCCCGAAGTTATTACTTTTGCCGACTGGGGCAATGTGAATTTTGCCCGTCTTACTGCTTCAAATGTTGATGATAGTTATTCTTTGCTCAGTGGTCCTTTGGGCGTTGCTGTGGTGGATGATCTAAACAATATCAGTCTTAATATTGAACAGGCTTTCTTCCCCGCCTGGCCCATGTATGCGCAGGCTTTTGAGTATGAAGGTGGAAGATATCTCTCTTTTATCCACGTAAATGGTGATCCTGCCGAGAATATGTTGTATGTACTGGATATTTCTGAAGGAGCCGATTTACTGGCTGCTATGACAGCCCTTTCGGCAGGTACTTTTGCTGATGCAGTAGTTCATACTGCCGATATAGGGTCTGTGGCCAATTTAAATGCAAGTGTGAGCAATGAAGTAGTCATTGATCCAGCTGGCAATCTATGGCTCATGGGCTTTGCTGCCGGTAATGGATTTATCGTCCAGAAACTCGGTGATAATGAAATGTTAGTAGAAACCCTACCTTTTGTAGAAAATTTTGAAGGCGATGCTGACTCACTTTCAACCTGGCTGCCCGAAGGATGGCTGAATATTGATGCCGACGGTGATAACGACACCTGGTTTTGGTCCTACTTTGAAGATGAGACCTATATGCTTTCCTACTCCTGGAGAGAAGAAATAATAGACGGAGAACCAACTGAAGTTCCGCTTACTCCTGACAACTATCTTATAACCCCAGCCATTTCGTTACCCCAGGTGGCTGAAAATGAAAAAATTGAAGTACAGTTATCTGTTACCATTTCTGCCTCCACTCCTGAATATCGTGAGGAACGCTATGAAGTGCTTGTTTCCAATACCGACACTGCCTTAACCAGCTTTACCATGGTTTATGAAGAAACCTTTGAGCAAACCGATGAAAATTGGGTATGGCAGGATAAAAATATCGATATCTCTGAATATGCCGGTGATGTAGTGTATATTGCAGTTCGACATCATGGCAGCACTTTCCTGGATGCCATGGGCATTCAAAGCTTCGCAGTAAATGTAGTGGAAGATGTAGCGCCTGAGCCTCTAATCTATTCTATCTCTATCCCTCTTGCCCCAGGCCAGGTTCAATACAAGTATTTTGCCACTATGGGTGAGCCAAACTGGGGCTTGGGCGAATGGACCGGTGATCCTAATCGTGTTATTACTGTGCAAAGCGATACTCTCATCACCGACGTTTGGGCTGTTCAGCCTCAGGTAGATACCGTTGCGGTAGATTCAGAAGATGTTGAATATATTGTTACCTTCACCGTTGATATGACTGATGCTATGGTTACCACAGCCGACACTTCGTTTGCTTTTAATCCCGATGTACATCAGGTATATATCGCCGGTAGCTTTGGTGGCGACCTGGAGTGGAATGAACCAGGTTCAAATCCTGACCTGGAAATGACCATTGGTGATACAGGAGTGGTTTCCGTTCCCGAATTGGAAGTTGATAATGTTCAGCTCAAGATATTCCCCAATCCTGCCTCAACACAGTTTACCGTTACTGCACAGTCGCGCATCAGCGAGTTGCAGGTTTCAGACATTACCGGAAGAACCATCAAAACGGTTAAGGCCGATGATCTTCAGTTGAACCTCGATACCTCCGGTATGAACAATGGTATTTATATAATATCCGTATACACCCAAGAAGGCGTTACCGTTAGTAAACTTCAAATACAACGCTAATCACCATCCATTTGTAGATAGTAAAAAAGCACCGGTTTTTTGCCGGTGCTTTTTTAATTGGGTTTAAGGTTCGATGGGCTAATATTTCCATGATTTTGTTTTGCGCTGTCTTATATATAGAGAGGCGGTGCAATCATCATCCATTCCATCTCTTACCCTTTGGATTTTTGAGGGGGTATTCAATAAAAATTTCTTACCTTTCGCTTTTGTTTCTAGTAACCTTTTATCTGATATGCATTTTCTAAACCTTGGGCAGCATTTCTTCTTCTTTATGGGTGTAATGGTTTTATCTGGACTTGAAGCATTTTCGGCCTTACCGCAGGATCAAATAAAGTCTGCCGATAAGGTTGAGCAGGTGCTGATTCATTTAAAAAATATTGCTGAAGGAAGCAAGTTGATTCCAGGTTCAGAAGGGATCATTAATCTTGAAAACCGCTCTTACAAAGAGGAAAGTCAAACCCTCGATGGCATGGCGAGCTTTTATGAGGTGCCTGCAAAGAAAGGGTATACCGTAAAGGGGATGTATAAAAGCCCGGGAGAAGCTTTTGACCACCCCACAGAGCTATGGGGGATATGGCATGATATCGAAATATCGCCTCAAAGAACTGAATATTCTTTTGTTAGGAATATGCCCTACATCGTAGATGTGAAAATGTCTTATCAAAGGGAAAATACGGCCAATCCTTCCCTGGCGAAAGGCGATGAAATGATATTTAATGTCTTATACCGAAACCCCTCTACAAAGGGTTACAAGTCACGCCTGGTATTGCTGCTGCAAAATTCCCGCTCGGGTGAAATTATACGCATGGAGAAAGATGTTGAGGTACAACCCTCGGAAAGACTTGGCAACGAGCATTTTGAATTTACAGCCCATGAGGCAGGCGAATACTACTTTGCCGTTGGGGTGTTCGTTAAACAACGAATCAATCAATGGACCGACAGCTGGGACTGGTCTGAGGCCCCTTTGTTTTTTGTCACCTCAGAGCATCGTACCATCGATTTTGCCGGTTATTCCTGGGATGTGAAAGCCGGTTACGGCAACCCGGGGGGTAATTTCTGGTCAAACGATTCTTCTCTTATATGGATTGACGGCAGGGGAAGGCTCAACCTTACCCTCTCGCCCGCACCCAATGGCAACTGGTACGCCACCGAAGTCATCTCTCAAAAAACTTTCGGGCATGGCATATATACCTTTTACCTGGATGCCGATCTGCAGGCCTTTGACCCGCACGTGGTGGCCGGAATCTTTCTTTACCAGGATGAAGAAAATGAAATCGATATCGAGTTCAGCCGGTGGGGTGATAGTGAGAATTACCAGTTAGGCAATTATGTCATTCAGCCCAGTGAGCAACCGGGCAATCACTTTCGATTCCCTATTCTCACCAGTGGCTCTTATACCACCCATCGTATCGTATGGACCCCCCATGAGATCCTTTTCTCCAGTTGGCACGGGCATTATGACCAAGCACCCGAAGGAAGAATAATTGCCCAATGGCAATATGCCGGTGCACCCATTCAGAATCAGGATCGGCTCCGTCTCTTTTTTAACCTCTGGCTTTTTAGGGGGATAAAGCCCAAATCAGATAAACCGGAGATATTTACCATCGCCCGCTTTAACTATGAACCCCTGTCGAATCAATCGGACGATACTGAGCAATAAGTGCTCGGGATGCATATGTTCCCTGAGGCTTTTTATTCCATGTTCTAACTGTTCAGGAAGAGTCTTCCGGAGAATTTTATTTCAAATATATCTTATCCGCAGGCTTTCCTGTCCTGATCAACGTATATATATAAACCCTAAATATTGCAACTATGATGACATCAGATCTCGAAATTGCCAAAGCAGCAAAGATTAAGCCCATCACAGAGATAGCCTTGAAGCTTGGCCTGGATCAAAGCAACTTGCACATGTATGGTCCGCATATGGCTAAGCTGCCGCTGAATCTTATTGATGAAAAAAGGATAAAAGACAAAAAGCTTATCCTTGTCACTGCCATGACGCCAACCCCGGCAGGGGAAGGAAAAACCACTACCAGCATAGCTCTCACAGAAGGCTTTAACCAAATTGGGGTGAAGGCAACCGTCGTGCTTCGTGAGCCCTCCCTGGGTCCGGTTTTCGGTATCAAAGGGGGGGCGGCAGGAGGGGGCTACTCCCAGGTATTGCCCATGGAAGATATCAACCTGCATTTTACAGGCGACATGTCGGCTATAGAAAAAGCACACAATCTGTTGGCCGCTCTTATCGACAACCACCTGCAAAGCAGACAAAACAGCCTTAATCTGGATCCCCGCAAGATAATCTGGAAGAGGGTGATGGATATGAATGAACGCTCGCTGCGCGAAATCATTATTGGTCTGGGTGGCCCTAACCAGGGAACACCACGACAAACAGGCTTCGACATTACCGCTGCATCTGAGGTTATGGCGGCTCTCTGCCTGGCCAAAGATATCGACGATCTCAAAAAGAAATTCTCCAACATTCTGGTGGGCTATACTTACGATGATCAACCTGTATATGCCAGCGATTTAAATGCCCATGGTGCCATGGCAGCATTGATGAAAAATGCCATCATGCCCAACCTGGTGCAAACCATCGAAGGAAACCCCGCTATTTTACACGGAGGTCCTTTTGCCAATATTGCCCAGGGAACCAATTCTTTGATTGCCACAAAAATGGGCCTTACCCTTTCTGATTATGTGGTTACCGAAGCCGGATTTGCCTCCGAGCTGGGTGCCGAAAAGTTTTTCGATATCAAATGCCAGTATGGAAATCTCTCTCCCAATGCCGTTGTTATTGTAGCCACCATTCGTGCACTGAAATACCACGGTTGTGCAAAGCTCTCCAATTTAAATGAGCCTAATGCTTCGGCATTGGAAATGGGTCTGCCCAACCTGGAAAAGCATATAGAAAATATAAAGCATTTTGGCATTAAACCCGTAGTAGCCATTAATAAGTTTTCCTCTGATACACCGGAAGAGATACAAACAGTCATTGCCAGGTGTGAGCAACTGGGCGTGAAAGTAGCTCTTTGCGAAGGATGGGAAAAAGGTGGCGAGGGTGCTATCGATCTAGCCAACATGGTCAAAGACGCTGCCGAGAGTTGCCCTTCATGCTTTACACCACTTTATGATTTTGAGTGGGATATCGAAAAAAAGCTTCATACCATTGCTACTAAACTTTATGGTGCTGATCATGTGGAATATACCGTAAAAGCCAAGCAGCAGATGAAGCTTTTCGAGAAGATCGGCCTCGACAAATTGCCCCTTTGTGTGGCAAAAACACAGAAATCACTATCTGATAATCCCTCAAAGCTGGGTCGCCCAAAAGATTTTACCCTCAAAATACGCGAGTTTGAGGTGGCTGCCGGTGCCGGATTTATCATTCCCATTGCTGGTACGATGATGCGTATGCCCGGTCTTCCTTCGCTTCCTTCGGCCGAGAAGATAGATATCGACAACGATGGCAATATCACCGGATTGTTCTGATATATCTGACCAACACCTATTTCTTTTTTTACAGCTAAGGCTGTCGCGCTGTTATGCGGCAGCCTTTTTTCATGGCTTCCAAGTCGGGTTTCGGGCAATAAGAATGTAATGCAGAAGAGAAATACTATTCGAACTTTAATTTTGTGGTGATAAAAGCTGATATAACCATCGCAGAATATATGGTGCCATCTTGGGCTGGCAGACCTGCACAGGCCATAATGCAAAAAAGGCTGCCTGTGCAATTGCCGGCAGCCTTTTTTGTATATTATTGTATTTAGTTTACCTCGCGGCCTACAATGGTCATCTCGTCGATGAGATGGGTGGCCCCGGCAAATTTATCGATGATAAAGAGCAGGTAGCGGGTATCCATATTGATGCAACGTTGCATGTTTTCCTCAAAGAGGATGTCGCCGCTCATGGCTTCCCAGTTGCCGTCGAAGGCCAGTCCGATGAGGTTGCCCTCGCCATCGAGCACACCGCTACCGGAGTTGCCCCCGGTAATGTCGTTGTTGGTGATAAAGTTTACTACCAGCTCGCCATCTTCACCATATTCGCCATACTCGCGTGCCTGGTAAAGCTCAACCAGTTTGGGGTGTACCACAAACTCGTGATGTCCGGGGTTTTCTTTTTCCATTACACCCTCCAGAGTGGTGTAATAGTTGTAATGAACGCCATCAAAGGGTTGGTAGCCTCCCACGGTGCCGTAGGTGAAGCGCATGGTCGAGTTGGCATCGGGGTAAAACATGCCGTCGGGACTCATTTCCATCAAACCCTTGATAAACAGTTTGCGGGCTTCAGACAGATGCTCGTCGTAAACGTCCATTTGCTTGTTAACCTCTTCAGACTGCTCATAGGCAGCACGAACGGTAACATATGCCAAGTCCTGGCGCAGTTTCTCCATATCAGGATCCTGCAAGAAGTCGGCAAGGCTCTGCTCACTGGCAAAGATGGAGTTGTTGTAGACTTCATGGGCAAAGGCACTGAAGTCGTCATCATATTTATTTACCACCTCACGAAAGGTTTCGGGCACCAGGTGAGGAGGGGTAAGCTCGTAATAGGTTTTCATCATGGCTTCCCAGAGCTGCTCATCAACAGATGGGCTGTAGTTGCGATAGGCTTTGGGAATATACTCCTGCAAGCGTTCTACCTCTTCTCTGATCTCTTTGCGGCGTCCATCTTCAGCATGCAGCTTGTCAAGTTTTTTAAACTGATTGGCTATGCTTACCAGTGCCGGACCCGCTTGCAAGGCTTCGTAAAAGATGTAATTGGCCGATCCGAAGCTCCTGTAGCCTTCATAGGCTTCTTCAAAAAGATTCATCACCTCGCCATACTGTTGCTGACGATCAATATCCTGCATGACCCACTCACTAAATACCTCTTCGGTCATTCTCTTTTCGTCGGCCACGTTGTGTTTTTTCAGAGCATTGCTCATCCCGATAAAGTTTTTCCAGTAGTTGGCAATGCCTGATTGTTTTGAGGCATACATAATTCTAATGGGTGTGCTGGCAGCCATGGCGGCTTCGATGATATCGAGCTTCTGCCGTCTGATGTCGATGCGAACGGGCAGTTCATTTTCGAGCTTGAAGTCGATGCCCATTGAGGTGAGATATCTGTCGGTAGAACCTGGGTAGCCCAGTATCATGGCGAAATCGCCCTCTTCCACGCCTTTTATCGACACGGGTAAATGGTGCCTGGGCTCGAGGGGTACGTTATCGGCATGGTATTCAGCGGGCGTTCCATCGGGCGCGGTATACACCCTGAAGAGGGAGAAGTCGCCGGTATGGCGTGGCCACATCCAGTTATCGGTATCGCCGCCAAACTTGCCGATAGAGGATGGAGGGGCACCGACCAGGCGCACATCGGTGAAGCGCTCGTAAATAAACATATAATACTCGTTGCCGGCAAACATAGCGCGTACATTGCCCTTAT
>JBEPXC010000093.1:0-13346 GCA_041642035.1 Sphingobacteriia bacterium | reverse complement strand
TGTTTGTACATCCAACATTCAGGACGGTACTAAAAAACACTACAACCATT
The DNA here is from genome assembly GCA_041642035.1 of Sphingobacteriia bacterium. GTDB lineage: Bacteria > Bacteroidota > Bacteroidia > Bacteroidales > UBA7960 > SKVR01. Next base: position 13,296 of record JBEPXC010000093.1, on the reverse strand, counting down.
GCGAATGTATAAACCATTTTATTTCTCATGAGTTAAGCTGTTTATGAGGTTATTATTGAATATAATTTTAATTTTATTTAATGTAATTCTAAAAGGCAGACGCCTGCCTTAGCCGGATAGTTTTTCAAACAAACCGGAAATAACTTCATCGTAAATATTCTTTACCTTTTCTTCCTGAGGCCGCATCGGATAGGCCGGAATAAGACCAAGCACCTGCTCATAATTCATCTCTGAAGCAAACAGAGTGTCAGAAGCACCCTTTATCATGGCATGGGTAGCTTCTCTGGCTTCATTGGGCTCCATTCCGCAGTTAACCGCCTGATTGTAAATCTCCTGAAAGAGAAACCATAGATAGGTGGGCCCCATTCCGGTGATGGTGGCATAGGCCTCAAGTTTCTTCTCATCAACCTCTTTCCATTGACCCATCGGCTCAAATAAGCTTCCCAACCATGCCTTCTGCTCCACACTTACCTCAGGCGAAAGTGCATAGGCATTATACCCCTCTCCTATTGCCGATGGTGCATTGGGAATAACCCGTGCCAATGGGCAGCTAAAGCCCAGTAATTGAAAGATTTTCTCACTGTTGATTTTGGGAGCAAGCGATACCAGAAATTTCTGATTGGTAAGAACACTTCTTATCTCTGTTAAAACATCAGCAAAAACAGGAGGGTGAATGGCCAAGAATACCGTATCAGCCTGTTGGGCCACCTCCGAGGGTGATGCAACAGCCAAAACACCCTCAAAATCTTCTTCCAGTTTTTTCAGGGTTTCCTGCTGAGGATCAAAAACGACTATACTTTTAAAGGAAACATGTTGGTGTTTCCAAACGGATAGAATAATCCGGGTAATTCTACCGGCTCCGATAAATCCAATCGTAGGTTCTTCATTTTTCATAGCTTTCATTTTTTAGGATTAAAGAAATCAACTTCATTTTCAATCATGAACTTCAAGCAAACAGATTTTTTCGAGTATGTTTTAATAGATCCCTCATTCCAGACGTTTCCATCCCGTTTTTTTTCGGGAATCAAAAGTCTTCCGGTCTCTTTCTTCCAGCTTCCAGCTTAGTACAAAACATTAACCAAACAGCTTAGCCCGGGTTAATAGTATGTTTATTCTTCTCAAAATACTTTCCCATGATGGTTCCAATAAAAATGAATACAGGAAAAGTAACCAACATCCTGATCAGGGAAAACTGCAATCCCAAAAAACCGATCTCAAAGGCCAGCATGGGTAGTTTAGCTGTTGTAAATGCACTCAGGTAAATAAAAACATTGGTTGCTGAAGATCCTTTTATCCACAACAGGTAAGCAACCGGAAAAGCCACATAAAGCGGACCTGCCTGAACGAATGCCAGCAGCATCACCCAAAGCATACCCTTTATTCCTGACGAGGAGCCAATATGTTTTTGGATCCTTTCTTTGGGTATCCATACATCAAACAGACCGATAATAATAAACATTGCTGGCAGGATCAAAATCATTTCTTTCATGAAAACCCTGAAATTCTTTTCAAGAATATCTATCCCGGGCTGATATTGCTGGGTGTAAGAAATGGACGTAAAAACCACAAACCCCAAAACCACAAGGATATCAAATAAATATTTTCTCAAAAATGACATCTCCCTCATTACAAAAAAGAATAAAATAAAACCATGATAAAACCAACCAGCAAAGCACCGGCAAAGCTCAACCCGTTTCTCAGCAGGGCGGTTTTGCGATCAAAGAATTTCATTTCTACTGGTAAGGTTAAAAAACCCACCATCAAAAGAGAGGTGATAAAAACAGCAATAACCCCGTAGCTTACTCCAGTATTAACCAGGATACCTGCAAGCGGGAATGCAATAAAACCTGGAATCAGCGCTATCGAACCAATCATTGCAGCCGAAAAATAAGCTTCCCATCCGGCACTTTCTCCCAGGTAACTTAAAATAAGTTCGTTGGGTAGAAAGTACAGAACAATGCTGATTATGATAATTACCGAAAGTAAAGGGGGCATAAGCCTGAAAAACTGCAGCATACCCTTCCTAAAACCCGTTATGGTTTTATTTCGGTTGGCTACAAATGAAATAACCAGCAAAGCGAATGAAATATAAATGTACTGCATGGTTTTTAAAATGATCTTCCAGCTTCCCGCTTCCAGCTATTAAAACAATCCTCCATAAATTAATCCAGAAATAGTTGCCATAATCACCACAAGGGCTACATATACCAATGTTTTTTGGGTTCCCATTACCCCGCGTATAACCAGCATATTGGGAAGAGAAAGAGATGGGCCTGCCAGCAGCAATGCCAGTGCAGGGCCTTTACCCATGCCCGATGCTATCAAGCCTTGTAAAATGGGCACTTCGGTTAGGGTAGCAAAATACATGAAGGCACCTACAATGGAAGCAAAAAAGTTGGAAAACAATGAGTTTCCTCCTACCAGCCACTGGATCCATTCATTGGGTATAATTCCCGGGATGGTATACCCATCGTGGGTAGAACCCAGAAGGAAACCTGCTGTTACCACACCCACGGCCAGAAGGGGCATGATCTGTTTGGTAAATCCCCAGGTGGATAAGGTCCATTCCCGATTTTCTTCGTCCTGTTTGTCAAAAAGAGTTATTACGCTCAGTGCAATTACCCCTGTAAGCATAGGTACTATGGGAGCAAGTTTCGCGTCTGCAATAAATGTATTGGCTAAAAATGCTGAAATACCCACGGCTGCGCCAGCCAATACAACCCATTGCCATTTAATCTTAAGAATGAAGATCAATGAATAGCCAAGAAAGAGGGTGAAAAACCCTGTAATGTACCATTTGTATGCCCAGATGTAATACCACGCGCTGGAAGTATCATCGCTGGCGGGGCTTCCCCAGTTGGCAAAAACCAGGATAAGGACCAAGGTAAAAAAGTGAAAAGAGGTTTGCCACATAGGTCTTTTTTCGGCCGGCAATTGAATATTCATTTGTTCTTCACGCTTGGCCTTTTCTTCTTTCCTGTATATAAGTGACATAACTAATCCAATGATGACACTGAAAGAAACCGCCCCGATGATGCGGGCAACGCCCATCTCAAAGCCCAGTATACGGGCGGTAAGGATAATAGCCAGTATGTTGATGGCCGGGCCCGAATACAAAAAGGCAACGGCAGGTCCTAAACCGGCTCCCCGTTTATGAATGCTTGAAAATAAAGGAAGGATGGTGCAGCTGCAGACAGCCAGAATGGTACCTGAAACTGCAGCAACAGTATAGGCAAGCCATTTCTTTGCATTGGCACCAAAATACCTCAATACCGATCCCTGGCTCACAAAAACCGAAATAACCCCTGCAATAAAAAAGGCAGGCAGCAAACATAAAACCACATGCTCGCGGGCATACCATTTTACCAGGTCAAAGGTGGCCGTTATAGCAGTCATAAACCGGCTACTTTCTATAGGAAGAAAAAATGCAACCCCAAATAATATACTAATCCAAACCAGGATTTTAATCTCTTTTCTAGTTTCCATTTAAGATTAATTGTTAAGTGTTTCGGTGTTTCGTGAATTTACGAAATGAATGATAAAAAAATTACTTGATAAAAATCAACCACACATAATATAGCCCTACCAGTATAAATACCACAGCTACTATCCTTCTGAACCAATACTCAAAGCTCTTGACCTTATTATATACACTGCCCAGACCTGAAATGCTGAATGCAAGTATCCATGCAAACAAAATAACAGGTAAGCCTGTTGCTATAGCAAAAACGAAAGGTAGCACATAGCCTGATGATGAAGATACAGACAAAGGAATGAGTCCTCCAAAATAAAGCACTCCACTATAGGGACAAAATGCCAGGGCAAACACAACGCCCAGCAAAAGAGCACTCCACAGACTTCCTTTTTTGGCTCTTTCTTCCATATTAAAGGAGAACTTACTGGCAAATGGAATTCTTATTTTAATCCAGTCCAGCATAAATACGCCGATAAGTATCAGTAAGGGACCAAGAAAAAGCTCACCATAAGTACTGATGACTTTTTGGAGTTTATAGGTGCTGGCTCCCTCTTTAAGGGTTACAATCAATATAATTCCAATTACAGAATAGGATATCGCTCTTCCCAGGGTGTATAGCAACCCGTTAAGAAAAACCCGTCTTCTGTTGGTGAGATCTTTGCTGATAAACCCAATGGCAGATATATTGGTGGCCAGTGGGCAAGGACTTACAGCGGTCATTATACCCAATATAAATGCGGCCAGTAGCGGAAATTCAGTACTGCTGACAATCTGTTGCAAATATTCCATAATTTATTTTATGTTTTCCGTTATTCGGGCCAGCACATCTTGCTCAAAAACCACCTTGTTGCGCGAGCGTGAATATGTTTTTACCACATCGCTTAAGTCTGTTGAAGTCTGGTTATTTCCCCGGGTAGTAACAAGCACCACGGTCTGTGAACCTGCATTGAATTTCTTCACCAGCTCCTTATTACCAGTATCAGAGATTCTTACACTGGTAAAGGTAATGTTATCCTCTTTGAACTTATTTTCAATGATGCTTCTCAGAACAGATTCCATGTCATCGCAGGCTTTTGCGCGGCAGCAGGCCAGGTCTGCTTTAAAATAGAGCACTTCCATTTTTTGTGCGGAAGCCGTAATGCCTAATACTACGGTCATGAGCACAATTACAAACACTTTTTTCATTGCTGTACTGTTTAGTGAGTAAAATTATCAATTGGTTAAGAATGCATTGGTCTCGGCGGCAATCAAAGCTTTCAATCCTTCAGGGTCACTGTTGGCCATGGCAAAAGACTGATCGGTAATGTCTTTGTAGCCATTATTGTCGGCAATAATCAGGCTACTGAAAACAACTTCATATTTTTCAGCCAGGGCTTCATTTTCACTCTGTGAGAAATCCACCTCATGAAAGGCTACATCTTTATTGTCGGTAAAATGTTCCAGGATAGCTTCATGAGCTACTTTCTGAACGTTAATACATGTTTCGCAGCGCATCTTACCATGAAAATAATAAACCTGCACCTTAGCATCATTTACTGTTGCTTCTGCCAGCTCAGTATTATTATTCTCAGTATTATTTTCATCATTATTATTTTGTGCTGATGGGCCGCAACCAGAAAGTAAAAAACCTAAAAATCCAATAAGAAGAATCTGTTTCATGTCTAATGTTTTTAATTTATTGTTCAATTTTATTAATATCCACAGCAATTTATTTACCTGTACCTGAATTACCAATGATGTGCTAAGATTTATTCCTTAGTGTTCATTAACTTAAGGCTTATTTTCTTTTCAGAGGATACATCAATGGGGGCATCATCCAGAAACACAGCAAATACCTTTTTCAATTTCGCCCAGTTTTCCTTATTGAGGCAATACTTGATAAAGGGAGCCTCTATTTCGCCCTGGATAAGTCCGGCATGTTTCAACTCCTTCAAATGTTGTGATAAGGCAGAACGACCAACAGGAAGTTCATCTACCAGATCACCGCTATAACAGCATGAATTCAACTGAGACAGCTTTTTAAGGATATACACCCTTACCGGATGACTCATCACCCTGGCAAATTTTGCAATCTCCTTCAAATCATCAGATAATTCAACTTTCTTTACCATTGCTATATTTCTCAATTTGATTTTTTATTTCATCTTTCGATGGGAGTCGGCCACTTAACACAACTTTTTCGTCGATCACCAGACCTGGTGTTGCAATAATTCCATACTTAAGAATTTCCATCATGTCTTCCACTTTGGTTATCTCAGCACTAAAATTATTCTCTGCAACTACCTCAGCAGCCATTCTTTCCAGTGTTTTGCATTTTTGGCAACCGGTGCCTAATATCTTTATTTCCATTTTAATGTAAGTTTAATTGCAAACAAATCGTTTTATCATTTCGCAAAACTACGAAATATAATGTAAAATACAACAAACATTCTTACATAAAAATTTTGGTGAATCTAAGGTGAAATCGAACAATCTCAGTCAAACGGCATTGGGTAAGGTTTGTAAATCAAAATAAAAAAGCTATTTTTAAACCCTTAACCGTTTAAGAAGGCTGAAGTAAAACAAATCGTTGATCATGCAAAAGAAAACCCTACGGGCAGGAATCATCGGATCGGGATTCGCTGCCCGGTTTCATGTAAATGCATTACACCGGGTGCACAGCACCAATGTAGAAATTGTCGGAGCCTTCTCGCCCAATCCGGAGCACTTGCTGAAATTTACTCATGAGTCAGGAATAAAGAGTTATCCTAACATAGATGATCTGATTGCAGCAGCCGATATTCTGCATATTTGTACCCCTCCTTCCACCCATGAGAGGTTGGTTGTTGAGGTATTAAAACAACATAAGCATGCATTGGTAGAAAAACCTTTCACCGGTTATTTTGGTGATGAGACAGAAGATTTCAACGGGGATACCTTCTCCCGCGAAACAGGACTATCGCAGGCTCTTGCAAGCATCAGGGGCATGCTGGCAGCCGAGAGCGCCAGCCAGGGCTCTATTATGTATGGTGAAAACTGGATATATGCCCCTTCGATACAAAAAGAACGTGAAATCATAGAAAAGACCGGCGCCCAGATTCTATGGATACAAGCCCAGCAATCGCACTCCGGATCACACTCTCTGGATTATGGCAACTGGCGTAACTCGGGAGGTGGATCTCTGATGGGAAAAGGTTGCCATCCTATCTCTGCTGCCATCTACCTGAAATATGTGGAAGGTCGCACAAGAAATGGCAACCCCATTCGTCCGGTATCTGTATCTGCCCGCACGCATGCCATTACCCGTATGGAGAATTATAAAAATGAAGGCCATCTTAAGTCTTCTTACACGGACGTGGAAGACTATGCCATGATTCATATGGTGTTTGATGATGGCACCATTGCCGACATTGTGGTCAGTGAATTGCTTCATGGCGGGGTGAAAAATTACCTTGAAGTACATGCAAGCAACCATCGGACCGTATGCAATATCACACCCAACAATGCCATGCAAACCTACAACCCGGTAGAAGAAAATTTTCAGGATATTTACGTGGTGGAGAAAACAGGCACCAAACAGGGCTGGTCAAATATTTCGCCCGATGAGGCCTGGTTCAATGGTTATCAGCATGAAATGGAGGCCTTTTATCGCTCAGCAGCCTTAGGCGAGCCCATTGAGAGCAATAGCATGCTGGCTGCAGATACCATTGCATCCATTTATGCCGGATATCTTTCAGCTGAAAGAAATGGAGCCAGCGTAATTATTTAAAAATCACGAGTCGGGCACATACCATACAGATTTCCTTGCACCTATGACCTACGATTTGGTGGTATTGGCCAACGTTGATGGAGTCTTTAGCCAGGTTTTGGGTATGGTTCAGGATGTTGTAGTAGAGAGCAAGGAGACAAGTACAACTACAAGCAGAATCGATTTGAACAATCTCTAGAAGAATACCAATTGCGATGAGGCTGTCTCATACGCCAAATTTGATTTATATGAAATCATAAGGCCCGCTGTCTCTAAGATAAGCGGGCTTTTTTTATTGCCATTAAGCCATTTACCCGCCCAACTCATCAAGATTGCATAAATAAAAAGACTTATCAATTCAGATAATAATGCAAAATGCCTATAATGAGAGAGTGGGGTCTCCTGGCAAAGAAGCCAAGAAGATATAATTGCAGACGCTTATGTGGTATACACTGAGTTAAACAGGACATAGTCGGTTGTTAGGTCCGTGCCCCATCCTTTTGCGCGGGCTTTTCCACTATTCAGGTCAAGTTTGATAGTGAGGTGTGATTCTCTTAATAATTTTTTAAGATGATTCCGGTCATAAGTGGCCGGAACGCCTTTCTTGAGAACCTGCACAGATTTACCTTCTGAACCCAGATAAAGATCGGTATCTTCATAATTGTAGGGAAGCCCCGCATTACCGGCCGCACCAATTATCCTTCCCCAATTGGGATCCCTACCGAACATCGCCGTTTTGACAAGGGTTGAATCTGAAATTTTCCTTATCATGGTTCTTGCATAGTCTTCACTGGGGGCATTGACAATTTCATATTCTATATATTTTGAAGCCCCTTCACCATCAAGAACAATTTGCTGGGCAAGATGAGTCATCATCATTTCCAGGTTTTTCTTAAAAACAGCATAACCCCGGTCCTTTTTTGTTTTAAGAATGTTATTCTGCGCCAAACCATTGGCCAAGACAACGACCATGTCATTGGTCGAGGTGTCGCCATCAACGGTAATCATATTGAATGATTTGTCAACAGCCTCCTTAACTGCTTCTTTTAACAGAACGGGTTCAATGGCAACATCGGTAACGATAAAGGCAAGCATGGTTGCCATATTGGGATGGATCATCCCCGAACCTTTGGCTATACCCCCCATATTTATTTCACGCCCATCTAATTCAAATTCCAAAAACCCTTCCTTAGCAAAAGTATCGGTGGTCAGTATGGCATTTGCAACAAAGGTACCTGCAGTAGATTTATTGGTAAGCTTCTTTACATTTTTCCTTATCCCGGCAACTATTTCATCGGTGGGAAAAGGCTCACCGATTATCCCGGTAGAGGCAACTATCACAAGTTCCTTGTCAATACCCAGCTCTTCAGCCAGCGATTGTGACATGGCCAGAGCCCCTTTCTTCCCCTGTTCGCCTGTTGCGGCATTGGCATTACCCGCATTGACCACAATGGCCTGTGCTTTTCCATCGGCAATATGTTGCCTTGACAAGACAACCGGTGCAGCAACCACCTGATTTTGGGTAAATACAGCTGCTGCACTGGCAGGGACTTTAGAATATATAATGGCAAGATCCCTGCGCATGGATTTAACCCCTGTGTGTGCACCCCAGCAGGTAATACCTCTGACGTTTGTTATGTTTTTAATCATGCTCATAATATGATGCTACTAGTTAGATTTGATTACGGGTTATTAATTATGGATTTAAGGGCACCTGACGGAGACCTTCGGTTTCATCCAGGTCAAACATAATGTTCATGTTCTGTATGGCCAAACCGGAAGCCCCCTTGATCAAATTGTCAATAACGCTGATCACTATGATCATATTTGTGCGTTCATCATAAACCGGGTAAATATCACAGAAATTTGACCCCCTGACATCCTTAATGGCAGGTGCCAGCTTGCGTATTCGCACGAATGGAGCATGGGCATAAAATTCCTTATAGGATTGTATTAGAGAGCTCTCATGAATTTTTGCTGCCGGCCTGGCATAAATTGTTGAAAGGATGCCCCGGTCAACCGGCAATAAATGAGGCGTAAACTGTATGATAGTTTCTTTACCGCAAACCCGGCTCAATATTTCCTGCATTTCTATGGTATGACGATGTCTCTTTAACCCATAGGCCTTAAAATTATCATTCACATTAGAATACAGATTAACTGTTTTTGCGGTGATCCCCGCTCCGGTAACACCGGTTTTAGAATCCACAATAAGGGATTCCGTATGTATTAATCCCCCTGACACCATAGGTGCAATTCCCAGGATGGCGCTCATGGGGAAACAACCGGGATTTGCCAGCAACGTCGCATTTCTGATCTCATCAAAGAATAATTCGGGACATCCAAAAACAGCCCTTTCAATCCCTTCGGGGTAAACATGCTCCATGTTATACCATTCTTCATATACACCAGCTGAGCTCAACCTGAAATCCCCTGAAAGGTCAATGATCTTAAAAGATCTGTCCCCAAAGCGTTTCACAAAATCCATAGAAACACCGTGAGGCAAAGCAAGAAAAACAAGATCCAGATCATACTCATCGATCTGATTCAGAGACACAAGTTTTTGATCTGCAATACCTTGCAGAAAGGGGTGAACATCAGATAGCAATTCACCCGCCCTGCTTTCAGAAGTGAGGAGAGCAATGTCAACATAGGGATGCCCGCTCAGAAGTCTGACCAGTTCCGAGCCGGTATAACCGGTTGCACCTATAATGCCTATTTTCTTCTTCATACAAAAGTGTTTTATTTAAGTATGTTAGTATAGTTTAGTTATGTGAGTATTACGGTTACAATTCATCCAGTGATTCCTTCAATGCCTTTATGACTTTTTCAAGATCTTCATACTGTATATTCAAAGGGGGAACCAACCGCAATACATTTCCTGCAGTAGCATTGGCAAGAACACCTTTTTCCATCATTTTTTGCACCAGGGGCTTGGTTTCAAAAGCAAACTCTACACCGATCATTAGCCCCTTACCCCGGATCTCTTTCACAGACTTATGATTCAGTGCCCTTATGCGCGATCTTATCCATTCGCCCTTTTCTGTGGCCTGCTGAAGCAGGTTTTCTTCTTCCAGCACCTCAATGGTTGCCAATGAAGCCGAGCATACCAGAGGATTTCCTCCGAAAGTAGTTCCATGATCGCCAAACTCTATAGCTGAGCTAACCTTTTCATTTGACAAAATCGCGCCTATGGGAACACCGCCGCCTAATGCCTTGGCAAGCGTCATAATATCAGGTTCTACCCCATAATGATCCTTGGCAAACATCCTGCCGGTCCTTCCCATGCCACACTGAATCTCATCAAAAATCAAAACTATATCCTGCTCATTACAAAATTCCCGCAAGTCCTGCAGAAATTTCTTATCGGCAACATTTATTCCTCCCTCACCCTGGATGGGTTCGATGATTATGGCCGCAGTATCTTTACCGGCCACTTGCCTGACCGCATCCATATCATTGAAAGCAACCTGTATAAAACCACCGGGAAGGGGGCCGAACCCTTTCTGCATTTGCTTCTTACCTGTTGCTATGGTGGCCAGGGTACGCCCGTGAAAAGAGTTTTCGAAAGATATAATATCACCGCCCTTGCCCTTGCTATGTGCATACTTTCTTGCAATTTTCATGGCTCCTTCAACAGATTCGGCACCACTGTTGGCAAAAAATACACGGTCAAGACCAGAGAGTTGTACCAGCTTAGCGGATAAGCTCACCTGCGGCTCACTGAGATAAAAATTGGAGATATGGATCAGCGTCCCGGCCTGTTGCTGGATAGCCCTAACCACTTTGGGATGACAATGCCCAATACAGTTAACGGCTATACCTCCCAACGCATCTATGTATTCATTTCCTTCCACATCCCATACATGAGCCCCACTGCCATGGGAAAGAGTCAGCGGATAACGTTTAAAGGTCTGTAAGTAATATTTTGTGTCCTGTTGCTGATAATAGGTATTAAGTTCTTTTTCCATTGTTGTTGTATTTACTATGCTATTTCCTGATAACAGTGCCCACTTCTCTGTTGGCAAATAGTTCTGCTATCTGCTCAGGCACGGTACCATTAATAATCCTGGCAAAATTTGCTCCCTTGTGTAATGCTATTTGGCAGGATTCTATCTTAGGGATCATCCCTCCCTGAATGACCCCCTTATCTTTCAGGTTCATTAATTCGTTGAGCCCAACCTCGCGTATAATAGTGGAGGCATCATCCTTGTCAAGCAATAAGCCATCAACATCCGTTAACACAACATAATGTTCCGCCGAAATGGCACCTGCAATATGACCGGCAAACATGTCTGCATTAATATTATAATCCGTACCGGCCTCATCCGATGCCAGGCAGGTAATTACGGGAATAAAATCATTGTCCAACAAAAGCCTGATCAGTTCGGGATTAACGCTGACAACGTCACCAACCTGCCCCAGATCAACAATATCTGCTTTCCCCTTCACTATACGCTGATGCATTCGTTTTTCTGCCAGTACAGTTTTGCCGTCCTTCCCCGAAAGTCCAACAGCTTTAAAACCCATGGCATTAATGATCGATACGAGGCTACCGTTAACTTTTCCTTTGAGGGCCATCTCAACATATTCCATGGCCTCTGGAGTTGTTTTACGTTGTCCATCAATAAATTCCGATTCAATATTTGCCTCCTCCAGAGCAAACCCGATAAAGGGTCCTCCCCCATGCACTATAACCACGTGGTGTCCCTCCTTTTTCAAAGAACATATGCTTTCCAGTACCCTGAATTTAAGTTTAGGGTCTGTCATGGCGTTACCACCATATTTGAATAGTAAGGTGCTTTTTGAGCTCATTCGAATATAATTGATTTAAGTTATTAAACGGCTCTGGATTCAGTTAATGAATTCAGATAACAGAAGAGTAACAATGGTCAGGGAAAATGTTCAGGCGTAAAGAAGAAAAAAAGGTTTATTATCTGATAAAAATCATTATTATGATCCATCAGTATAATTTCTTTGTCGAATTCAGGTTTTTCCGTCAACTTAAAAAAGAGCCCAGTCGGTATTACTCCTGCCTGTTCCTGAATGGGTTATGGATACTTTTTTAAAGCCCCATCCTCCACCTATGACGTTCAACTGCCTATACCGCTAAAGTGCCACCCCACCTTAAACTAACCCACTTCTAACCTTTTGGGGCTATAAAAACAATCTTAACCATAAGCTTTGAAAAAAAAGTATCCAAACCAATCCATCATTCAGGGAAGAGAATGGGCCCTTCGCTCCACTCTTCTTCTCCTGAAGCTTACATTATTATTTCCATGATGTCAAAGAACATTCAGCCTGCGATATTACGATACCCCATCCAGGCCTGGGGTTTCCTCATGTGAAAGGACAACACGTTCTTGTCCTCTGGTAAAAAAAGAGCGAACCGTTATGCTCAGAGATTTTTACACATGAAAGAGATGATAACCTTATAAACAAAGAGCGATATCTGCATGATCCAAATGGTATAACCAACACAGATGATTTACCCGTTAAAAGGCAATAAACATTCCATCAACAACCCTTTCCGCTCTTTTCCGGACATGGTGACATTGTGTCATGACACCTTTCCGCTCTTTTCCACACCTTTCCGCACATTTCCTCTATATATGCCAGCTTGTCAGGGTGTATGTAAGACCAAAACACGCAGGAATCGGGCAAAAAAAAAGGCCGGATATATACCCGGCCCTTTTTTTTGGTTTCTTAATTGCGGACTATTTGATGGTCTCGTACAATTAAAATCTTCAGCAGTTTGCTGGCATTAATTAAAAAGTATATTTCGCAAATAGGATAATATTATTGTTGACTGCTGCATCTAAAGATGCTGAGGGCTTACCATACATGTCATAATCTTCTGCATACACAGCGCTGTGGTAGGTATATTCGCCTCCAAAGCTGAAGTTGTTGGAATAAAAAACCAGCCTTGGCGAAACACGAAACAAATAATGCAGATCGGTAAACCGCTGAAAATTTGCACCGGGAACGCTCAGGAAGGGGTCTTCAGAGCCCAGGTTTTCTGTATAGCCAGCAAACAGCCCCCATTGCAGAACTTTATGGTTAGAATGAATATCTGTCCAGGCAGAAAGGGTCT
>JBEPXC010000092.1:0-13367 GCA_041642035.1 Sphingobacteriia bacterium | reverse complement strand
GGTGAATTTATCGAGGTCTATTCCTGGGATACTGCCGAATACCTTGGCAAAATACCTCAGGTATCCACAACCTACAAAGTAATTGGTAACATGAATGAGCACCAGGTTGCTATTGGCGAGACTACCTTTACCGGCCGTCAGGAGCTCTCTAAGGCTAACGGAATCATCGACTATGGCTCGTTGATGTATCTGGCGCTGCAGCGCTCAAAAACAGCCCGTGAGGCCATCAGAGTAATGACCGACCTGGTGAATGAATTTGGATACAACAGCACCGGCGAATCATTTTCTATAGCCGATAAAAACGAAGTGTGGATCATGGAGCTCATTGGAAAGGGCGAACATGGCAAAGGTGCTGTATGGGTTGCCGCCAGGGTACCCGATGGATATATTGCTGCTCATGCCAACCAGGCACGCATTCGTCAGATTGACTGGGACGATACAGAAAACTGGATGTGGGCCGACGATCTGGTAAGCTTTGCTGTTGAAATGGGCTGGTTTAATGAAGATCAACCCAAAGAAGAATTTAGCTTTGTTGATGCTTACAACCCCCTGGATTGTGAGTCTCTGCTGCTGTGCGAAGGCCGCGTATGGAGTATCTTCAGAAGAGCCGCTCCAGAACAGCATTTTCCTGCCGATTACTGGCGTTGTGTTGAAGGTGCTGAAGCCTATCCGCTTTTTGTTAAGCCCGAGAATAAAATTAATGTTCAGGATATGATTGGACTGGTACGCGATCATTTTCACGATTCTCCTTACTACACCGCCGAAGGGGTGGGTGCAGGTCCATTTAATAACCCTTACCGCTGGAGACCCATCTATTTCACCCTGGAAGAAGGCGGACAAAAATATGCATGGCCACGTACTATCTCACAACCACAAACAGGCTTCTCCTTTATTTCTCAATCCAGAAACTGGTTGCCCGATGCCATAGGCGGTCTGTACTGGTATGGCCTTGATGATACATATTCCAATGCATACATGCCATTATATATGGGTATGCAGAAAGCACCTGTTTCCCTGACTACCGGGAATATCGTTGATTTCGACTGGGATTCAGCTTTCTGGGTATTCAACCTGGTTGCCAATTATGCCTATGGACTCTACAGCTACATCATTGAAGATATTCAGGAAGTGCAGACTGAAGTAGAAAACCGTGCCTTTGCTATGACCAAAGCCGTTGATGTGGCTGCTCAATCGTTGTACGAAACCGACCGTGAAATGATGTTGGAGTATGTCACCGACTTTAGTGTCAACAATGCCGAATATACCGTAAACAGGTGGCGTGAACTGGGTCATCATATCTTCTCCAAATATAACGATCGTTATATCCGTACCGAAGACAAGGCAAGACCTTATCCCACCGGCGTGGGCTATCCCGAAGAGTTTTTGAAGGAAGCTGTGGAAGAACGCCCTGGATTCCATGACGTTAGGTGGAGAAAACCGGGGGAATCGATTCATTAATTATAAGGAATTTTGACCCCCTATACTTAAAAATATATCCATAATTCACCAGCCGATAGACTCTTATGACTATCGGCTGGTGTTTTTTATATTATGCCGATGGCTGATAAACAGGCGGTAGATAAGGATATCCGAAAGAAAACAACTTTTTTTTTCATATTTTGAGAAAAAAATTGTGGTGAGAAATATTTTTTTATAATTTTGCAGTCCCATTACAAAACAATGACCGATGGTGTAACGGTAGCACTACAGTTTTTGGAGCTGTCTGTCCAGGTTCGAATCCTGGTCGGTCAACAAGAAAGGCCCCTGATGATGAATCAGGGGTTTTTTTGTGGAGTATAGTGTACTTTTGGCTAGTACATCGTTACATGGTTTTCCAGTTAACATTGGCTGTTATGTCTTGTGTACTTCAGGCTCATTTGTTAAGGGAGCAGAAATGCTGTTCCCGAAAATTGTTCGAAGATATCATATGAATCTCACGCTTCTTAAACGATACGAAATGATACTGGGCGCAGTGATTATGCTTGCTGCCTTATGGTTTTTGAATAAATCATTGATGATGCCTGCCCTTTTCATTAGCGGCTACGTTCTTATCGTATACGATTATCTGCTAGAGAATATAAAAATCCGATCGCCCCGAAGATTGCTAATCCCTCAGAGTAAAGGCCGCATAATGGTATTGCTGATACGCGGGGTATTGGTGCTACAAGGTTTTATTCTGCTTTCTTCAGGAGCAGGTGAAACAGACTCTGTGATGGATTTTCGGGGGGTAGATGTAAAGGTCTTTGCTGGAATACTTTTGATGCTTGCCGGACTGTTAAGAAACAGGCGGTACCATTTCCTGCTTACCCAACACAGCATCACCTTCAACGATCATCATGGCTGGAGCGAATGGAAGGTTAAGGATATAAGCAGATTCATTATCCGCAAAAATACCATGGTGTTTTACAAGGGAGAAATCTCGCGCGAAATACGTTTCCCCGATAGAGGGAAAGACTATCCTGTTTTAATCTCACGGAGGCTAAAACAAATTTGGGATTAGAAGCTAAAAGCGCAGAATTAAACACTCTCGAAGCCGGAAGCTTGAAGAAAGAGTCCAGAAGTCACCGTGACTCAACACATCAGCGATTAAACGGTTCAATATTTCAACCCCTCTACCACCCAACGTCACACTTTGACTTAGTGGCATCCTACCTTTGCGCTATCCTTTTAATAAAACACTGAAAATATGCAATATGCCAACCTAAATGACAAATTCCTAGCCGTCAACAGACAAAATTTCCCGTGCTCTTTCAAGGTCTTTCTCAAAAATCATAACCTGCGCACCACTGTTAAAAAGGGTGTTAAGATGAGGCATTAATGTGGTGATGTTTTCATTGGTAAGAAAACTTTCAATACCCTCATTTTCCAGTCTGCCCTTAATCAGGTTTGCTTCAAAAGAATTGTCACAGGTAAGCAGGCGAACTACTTTGGTGTCTTTGTTGTGTTGCGTTGTCATAGCGAAAGTTTTATGTATATGTGGGCGGACCGGATTTCTGAGGACGTGGATATTTAAGAAACCGGAATAAGGTTGCTTTGGTTGAATTTCTGGCCTGTTTGGCCTGTCAGACCTCTTGCCATTGCATGGATCAGCGCCAAGGGCAAAAGTAAGCCCCCGGCAACCAACATCCCCAATTCATAAAGCAATGTGCTGTCTTTATAGGTTTTGCCGTTTACCCTGGAATATAATGCACTGAAGGGAATGCCGTATATATTTGCTGCCATCATAACCTGAATGGCAGCAAGGATGATGCCTGCTTTTTTCCTTCCATATTCCTGCATAATCGATGCATAAGCCTCTTTTTGTGGATACCCGCCAGAATCGGCAAAATGTTGTGCAAAGAAAATTGCCTTGGCTTCTATGGGATTTACATACCTGTTGTCTCCACTAAGAAAGCTTGTTATTTCATCCTGACTCATTCCTTGTTTTAGGGCCAATTGTGTATGGGCATAAGAGCATGCGGCACAGCCATTCACCTCCGTAACAGCCAGTTGCAGGCGTTCTCTAAAGTGTCCGTCAACACTTTGTTTTCTTTTGTCTGCTATTATTTTTAGTATTGCTCCCGGAACCAGCACGAAGGAACGATACATTTCCTTTAGGTTATACCTGCGTTTGTATTCCACTCCCGTGTGTATTGTGTTCATTGTTTTCTCTATGTTTTTCATAATCAAATAATGCTGGTTTACATTGACCCATGCTAATAACTGCCAGAACTGTCATAAGGTTCAAATGCCGGCAATAAAACCTGTATTCTATTGTTTGCCATTGCAAATTTACACAAAACCTGCGAAAGGTGAGATGCACGGCCTGGAATTTAGCGATGCACGGCCTGGAATGTAGAGAGGCACGGACGTGCGTCTCTACATCGATGTATCATTACTATACCATCCCCGTATTTAAACCGTATTTAAACCGTAAAAATACGGTTTAAATACGGTTTAAATACGGACTTGATATGTTGATGGTTTGTGCCCACCTCATCTCCCCCATGTCCATTGTCCATTCCTAATCATCCGTTACCCATCTCACAAAAACAACCCAACCAGCAATATCAATGTTTTTTATAGATTTGCAAAATGGAAACATGCCATCTCGCAAATGGTCAATAGCCATTGCGCATTACCCATTACCCGTCACCCCAAAAATTTGCATTATGGAAACAGCATTGGAGACTGTACTGAAGGCGTTTCACAAGAGTCAGATGGTAACCTATCTGACCAGTCATCCGCAGGATTTTGAAGAGGCTATTGAGTTGGCTCTGGGCGATAAGCAACCCTATTCATGGCGGGCTGCCTGGTTGTTGTTGAGCTGCATCGAGATTAACGATCCACGCATTCAAAAGCACACCCATGCAATCATTGGCGTGTTACCCCAAAAAGAAGATGGGCATCAGCGCGAATTGATGAAAATTCTTCAAAAGATGGAGCTCAACGACGAAGAAGAAGGCTTGCTATTCGATTTCTGTGTGTCGGTGTGGGAAAAAATACATAAGAGCCCTTCGGTACGCTATCATGCATTTCTGATGATATTACAAACTGCGCGAAAATATCCTGATTTATTTCAGGAGATTCGCTTGCTTGCCCAGGATCATTATGTAGAAACCCTCTCTCCGGGCATCAGGAATTCTGTTTACAGGTTGCTTCGTCAAATGGAGAACAAAGGGCAGAAGGAAACAGATTAATTGTTTTTTCCTGTCAGCATCAAACTCATTTCATCCTTCCTTTTTGCTGTCTTTATTCCTTGTCGATTCAACAAAACCTTTACCCGGGGGGTTAGTTTTTGGGGAAGGAATAAAAATTGAATGAAGAAATAATGGTGTATGACACCCAAAATCCAAGTGAATATTATGGAGAAAAACAATCCGGAATGTTTTGCGATCAACAAAACATTTCCTAACGAAATCAGAGATGTAGCACTGGAAGCCTTGTCGTTTTATCCTGCCTTAAGAGAGAAAAAGATAGATTTTATTTATGATGAAAATATACGCAAGTCGGTAATGCAGGCTCAGCCACGCTACACCAGTATGTTTAACCGCAGGCGTAAGCGTTCGTATATTGTAAAAATGTCGCATCAGTTTAGGCTAAAAGGAGAGAGTATTCCCATCCATGAGCTGCCACGCGAGGTTTTGCTGGGTTGGATAGGACATGAATTGGGGCACATCATGGATTATCTGCGCAGAAGCAACTGGTCGTTGGTGCTGTTTGGCATAGGGTATTATTCCTCCAGAACCTTCATTATTGCTGCCGAACGAGTGGCCGACACCTATGCCATCAACCAGGGGTTGGGTGAATACATTCTGGCCACCAAAGACTTTATTCTTCACCAGGCACACATGCCCGAAAGATACATTCAACGAATCAAAAAACTCTATCTGCCTCCCGAAGAAGTTATGTTGATGATGGAGCAAATACCTCTGGTCGATGAATAGGACAGACCCGGGTAGTCTTACTGATCAAGCTTTTTCTTAACGTATTGTTCCCATTGTTTAAAATCTTGTTCCTTCATTACCCGGGGCACCTTTACCTGGCCACCTTTCTGTTTGGTTTCTTCTGCCCAATGTTGGAATATTTTAGCGGGTATCATTCGCACTTCTACCGATTTAAGGGCTTTGCTACGGGCCACTTTGTAGTTTTTGTTGCTTTCTTTCAGGAGGTTGTCGAGAATTTGTGCAATTTCCTTGTCGTCTTTTTGGGTGGAAGTGTCGGTGCCCAGGTACCAGCGGTGCAGATAGTCTCCTTCCTCCATAACGGCAGCCACGGTAAACTCCTTCACATCGGCAATGCCTTGCTGAGCCAGTTGCTCCATAGCTTTGTTCATTTGAATGACCGAAAGTTGCGAGCCCACCACGTTGAGGTAATGCTTTGTGCGACCGGTAATTTTTATTTCCGCCCTTTTTTTATCGGTAAATTTGATGGTATCGCCAATCATGTATCGCCAGGCACCAGCCACGGTGCTTATCACCAATATATAGTCGGTGTCTTCTTTTACCTGCTCTATTGTCAAGGCTTTGGCATCGGGGTGAATGCTTCCGTCTTCGTTGATATTTTCGGGTACAAAGGGCACAAATTCGAAATAAATCCCATTGTCGGTTATCAGTGCCATGGCATCGGTATCTTTTCTTAACTGTGTGGCCAGATAGCCTTCTGATGCCAGGTAGGTGTCGATCACGATGATCGGTTTGCCGGTGATGCGCTCAAAGCTTTTTCTGTAGGGTTCAAAAGCCACTCCTCCGGAGGTGTATACCATGAAATTGGGCCATATCTCATGAATATGCCTGAGCTTATGGTATTCAATGACCTTTTTTATCATCAGTTCTATCCAGGCCGGGATACCCGAAATGCTTCCGATGTCCCATTTGGGTGCTTCTTTGGCCAGGGCTTCCACACGTTGATCCCAATCGTCGATGGCAGCGATATCTTTTCCCGGACGATAATATCCGTCAAACCAGAAGGGGAGTTGGCTGGCACTGATGCCGCTGATTTCGCCCTCGAGATGATCGTTTATCTTTTTGAGATTGGTGCTGCTGCCAAACATCAATATTTCTTTCTCGAAAAACTCGGCGGGTAAATCAAAATCGGCTATGCCTTTGAGCTGTTGAAGGCCTGCGTTGCGAATAGACTTGAGCATCTCGTCGGTAACGGGGATGTGTTTTTTGTTGCTGGTGGTTCCGCTGGAGAGGGCAAAATATTTCACCTTACCCGGCCAGGTTATATCTTCACCTCCTTTAACCACCTTATGCCACCACTCTTTATACATGCTGTCGTAGCTGTGGTATGGAACCGCAGCAGCAAAGGCATCGCGTGGATCCTCATGGGTTGATATGTTTTTAAACTGATAATACTTTCCAAAGGCTGTGTTTTCAGCTTTGCTCAACAGATTCCTTAATTCTTTTTGCTGGGCCGAAACTGGATTGGGATTGCTGATGATCTTATCGGCAATCACTACAGCTCTTTTGAGAATTTCTCCTATTACCTGCATGAAATAACATTTCGTTAATACTATTTTGGTCAATATATATAAACAGCCGTAAGTTGAGTTTGTTAAAGGAGGTTTGGTGCTTTTAATTATAATTAAGATGAAGCGGAGACAAATATTTGCGCATGGATCAGAAGTTTCTTTTTTCTGTTAGGTAGCGTTTGCCAAGATACATGAAAAACAGGTACATTATGACTCCAAGGCAAAGGGCAGTGCTTAGCCATTTAAGCATGGTAAAGAGTCCGGCTGAAGTGGCCACTGCGTCAAGATGACGCGGATAGGTATACATCACAATAAGGACAAGGATGTTTTCCAGGTAATCAAAGAACATAATCAGAACCGGAAGCAGAGAAAGGCGGATGTTGCTGCTGAGGCGAAACAGAAGAAAGCTTAACAGTAAACCATATATCCAGGGGTATAAAAAATCGAGCAGCAGGGTGCCGTTGATGTAGGTCTGTATGTGATGTGCATCATATTGACTGATGGTATGATAGATCTGAGTGGCGGTATAATATAATTTCAGATCAGGAACAACTCCTTCAAGAGGGGCGAAAACCAGGCTGAAAGCGACGTTGAATACTATCCATAGAAAAGCAAGGAAGAGGATGTTGCGGGTAGAGGCATATCTGTGTAAATGCTGGTTCATGATATTCCGTTTTTATAAAGATAATATTATTTTGTGTAGAGGCGCACCTCCGTGCGCCTCTATCTTATCTGGGGGTGCGTATCCATATATCCCCGCCGTGCGTCCCTACCTTTTACGACCCCGCGTCTCTACCTTCCTGATTTTCTCGCAATGGGGAATACTTTGCCCATTTTGAGGCAAAATTCACACACAGAAGAGTTAAATGTATATTATCTGTGATTGTGTTGGGTGGTTCTTGTAATTCATCAAGGCATAAAATATTTGTTGCAGAAAAATGCTTTTGGCATAATTTTTTCATGTGTTAAATTGTATTTTTAGACCGTTAAAAATACCAACCACATCATCAAGGGATTTTAAAACCTGGCTTTTAAAATCTAATTTTTCTTCATGTTTGTTTTGTTTAATGAGAGAAAAACCCTGGTTAAAGTAGCCGGGGTTTTTCTTTGTTTTGTATATTCGCTGTAAAATGCAGGGCGATTTTTAACCTGAAAAAAAGATTTCTAATAGTTATTTAATTCCATGTCCAACAAGAGCTTACTGAATATAAAAAATCTCAGCATCAGTTTCACTTCTGATGAGGGACGTGTACAGGCTACCAAAGATGTCAGTTTCAGCATAGGTCATGGCGAGACCCTTGGGTTGGTTGGCGAATCGGGTAGTGGAAAATCGGTGACTGCCCTTGCGGTTATGCGGCTGCTTACCGGATCTTCACGCTGCCAGGGCGAGATATTGTTTTCACATCCTGAGCTGGGTGAAACAGATCTGTTAAAGCTAAGTGAATCGGAAATGCAAAAGATCAGGGGTAACTACATTGGGATGATATTTCAGGAACCCATGACTTCACTTAACCCTGTGAAGCAGTGTGGCAAGCAGGTGATGGAAAGTATCCTCTGGCATAAAAAATCCTCCCAGTCGAAGGCCCGCGAAAAGGTAATCCGTCTTTTTGAAGAGGTTAAACTTCCTATGCCCCAAAAGACCTTTAACAAATATCCGCATGAACTCTCAGGTGGTCAACGACAACGGGTGATGATTGCCATGGCTATTGCCTGCAATCCACTGCTGCTGATTGCTGATGAGCCCACCACTGCACTCGACGTTACGGTGCAGAAAAATATACTTGAGCTACTCGAAGAATTGCAATCCCGCCATAATATGAGTGTGCTGTTTATTTCGCACGACCTGGGTGTGGTAAATAAAATTGCCAAAGAAGCCGCAATTATGCGCAAGGGAGCAATTGTAGAGTGGGGCAAGGTAGAGGATGTGTTTAGCAATCCTCAGCATCCCTATTCCAAAGGTCTGATAGCCTGCAGACCCCGAACCGATATACGGTTGCTCAGATTGCCTGTAGTTGATGATTTCGAGAAAAACCCCGACCTCTCAACCGGGGAGCTGAGCGTAGAAACCCAACACGAACGCCAGCAGCGCCATAAACTGATCTATTCGCGTGAACCTTTGCTGAAGGTGAACAAAATGAAGGCTGGGTATGTACTGAAGACAAGCTTCCTGGGCAAGGCCAGGGAATGGTTTTATGCCGTCGACGATGTGAGCCTTTCCGTGTATAAAGGTGAAACCCTTGGATTGGTCGGAGAGTCGGGTTGCGGAAAAACGACCCTGGGCCGCAGTCTGCTTCGCTTGTTTAATTTTCAGAGCGGAATAGTGGAGTATAATGGGGTGGACATCGCAAGCCTTGCGACAGAGAAATTGCGCCGAATGCGTCCCCGTATACAGATTATTTTTCAGGATCCTTATTCTTCTCTTACTCCGGGGATACAAGTAGGGAAAGCCATTTTAGAGCCTATGCAGGTGCATAATATAGAAGCCAACGATAGGGTAAGAAAAGAAAAAATCATGGCATTGCTGCGACGCGTGGGCTTGCAGGAGATGCATTACTATCGCTATCCACATGAATTTTCCGGGGGCCAGCGGCAGCGGGTATGTATTGCCCGGGCACTGGCCTTAAATCCCGAATTCATCATCTGTGACGAGTCTGTTTCAGCTCTGGATGTATCGGTGCAGGCCCAGGTGCTCAACCTACTCAATGAACTCAAGAGGGAGTTTGACCTGACCTACATATTTATCTCGCACGATCTGTCGGTGGTAAAATATATGTCGGACCGTATCATGGTCATGCAAAAAGGGATAATCGTTGAAAGTGGTGAAGCCGATCAGCTTTATCATAATCCCGAAAAAGAATACACCCGCAAACTAATATCATCGGTATTGGCTTGAGTTTAACACAAGCTTACCTTTACGAATAGTGATGATTCATAAAAAAATAAACCTCCGGGTTTTCTATAGACCGGAGGTTTATTTTATTTTTACAGGACTCTTGGTATATACTCCTCAGAGCTTATTGTTTTACCAGGGTAATAACAATTTTGGCAGTCAGGTTGGGAAACATTTCCAAAAATGCTGCGTCTTCTTCAGAAAGGTCATTGAATTCAGCCATCTCTGCCATCGTTAAGGTTTGTTCTCCCACCAGTCTAGTGTCGGTCATGGTGGTAAGTTTGAGAGTAAGAGCCATTTCAGAATCGATAATGGTGAGAACATCGTTGGAGAGGGTCCAGGTGAAATTATCGGTAACCGTTTGACCTTCTTCTAGGTAAGTAGCGGTACCTGTGCCTCCTTCATTAAATACAATAGTAGTGGGAGTGGTGTCGGTTTCAACCCATTCGTCCATTCCAGTAGCAGCAATAGTCATTTCCATCTTTTCCTGTTCCCAGGTTCCCACGATGCTGAAATTGTCATCATCTTCTTTGTCACAGGCAGTAAAAGCAAGGGCTGCCATAAACATAACTAATAATAGGCTGATTTTTTTCATACGGTTGTTTTTTAGAACATTTATTAATTGATAACAGACAAATATAAAAATTAAAATTAATCGTAGTGCAGGCAAAACACCTAAAAGCACAACATTGTTGTGGAAAATGAATAATATTTTTATACAAATGTTTTTTAGATGATTTCACCATAAGGGGGACATATTGGGGCGTGAAAAGTGAAAAAGTGAAAATATCGGGATTCCCTTCGGTTTCCGGTTCAGCTTTTCCGGCCCTTTAATGTTTACGATCCGATGGCATTGAAAAGAGTAATCTGGCAACTTCAGTCTAGGCGGTGGTGCTATTCTTTAATTCCGTGGTAAAGCAGCGCCTGCATAAAGGCTCATAGGCTTCTTTTTCGCCTAGCATAACCAATTTGTCGTTTATGATGGTGCGATGGGAGAAATGAGCCAGGTTTCCACATTTCACGCAAATGGCATGCACCTTGGTGATGTATTCGGCTACGGCCAATAGTTGAGGGATAGGGCCAAAGGGCTTCCCTTTAAAATCCATGTCCAAGCCGGCAACAATAACCCTCACACCCGAATCGGCCAACTGGGTACAAACCTGGGGAAGACCTGAATCGAAAAACTGTGCCTCATCAATTCCCACTACATCTACCTCACCGGCAAGCAGCAGGATGTTGGAAGAACCCGGAACAGGGGTCGACAGGATGGCATTGGCATCATGAGAAACCACTTTCTCCTCATCGTATCTTACATCTACCGCGGGCTTGAATATCTCAACGCGTTGGCGGGCAATTTTTGCCCGCTTAAGACGCCTGATGAGTTCTTCGGTTTTACCCGAAAACATGCTGCCACAGATGACCTCTATCCATCCCCGACCACGGGCAATATCTATATCTTTTTCGAGAAACATGAAGGATTGTTAGTTTTTCTTTGTTAATTTTACAGGTTTTACAGGGTGCACACAATGGAAATTCTACTTAAAACCATTGCAAATATAAATCTTGTATTACAATAAGGATTCAATTTTTTCGCTTTTATTTTTTCACCTGAAAAATATTATTGATTATGAGCATTGCAGAAGTTAAAGAAAACATAGTAAACCTGTTGGAAAACATTATAAAAAGAAGTGAAACGATAGAAAGACAAAACGGCAGCAAAAACCTCCTGGAGATAGATATTGCCATGGAAGACATCAGGCTGCTGTATCGCGAAATGAATCTTTTGAGAAAATTTACCGAAGCAGAGGGATTAACCGGCCATCGCAGGGCAAGAAATCTTTCAGTACCTGAGGAGAAAACCCAGGCACCTGAAAATAGTGCTGTTGAGCATACCCCCCCTGCTGAAGATTCCCGCACAGCGAAAGATATACCATCAACACCCCCGGCTGATAAGCCTATAGAAAAGCCTGAAAAGAATGAAACGGTCCGTCAACCGGAGCCCACGGCAGCACCAACATCAGCGACCCCAGGTCAAACGTCACATGAGAACCGAGCTGAGCACAGGTTAGAAAAGCCAGAAGAGAAACCCGTTACCCCTCAATATCCTCCAGGGGAGTCTGTTCAGGGTTCAGCATCTAATCATCATAAGGAGCGGCAACAAGAGAGTCATGATACAAACGATACACCCGCTCAAGCTGCAGAACCCAGGAATAGGGAAAGTGGGGGGCAAGCTGTTCATGAAACCTTTGAGCATAGCAAACCACTGGTGGGTGAGCAGTTTGGGGTGGAGAAAAGTTCAGTCCATGAACGGCTGGCTCAGATCAGAGATGATAAAAGCATTGGCATGCGCATGCAATACAAGCCTGTAGCAAACATCAAGGAAGCTATCGGGCTTAACGAGAAGTTTCTTTTTATCAACGAGCTCTTCAGTGGCGATATAAACGCATACAATCATGCCATCAATGAACTTAATTCCTGTGCATCTATTCACGAAGCCTTTGAATTGCTCAACCGCCTTACCGAAGAGTTTAGGTGGGATGGTCAACGTTCTGCCGAAACCATCGAGAAATTCGCCAACCTGGTGCAGCGTAGGTACATGCAGTAAATTTAAAAGACCAAACGATTAATTTTTCTGTTTTCATGCGACTATACATTATTCCTACACCCATTGGCAATCTAGACGATATCACCTTACGTGCCATAAAAGTATTAGGCAGCCTGGATTTGTTGCTGGCAGAAGATACCCGCAAGACCGCCCAGCTGCTCAACCATCTGGGTCTGAATGTAAAAATGATGTCACATCATTTGTTTAATGAGCATAAAACCCTGCAGTCGGTTACCGACCGTCTGCTCTCGGGTGCTGTGGTTGGATTGGTGAGTGATGCCGGCACCCCTGCCATTTCCGATCCGGGCTTTCTGCTGGTGCGCGAATGCATAAAGCTAAATATCCCGGTTGAATGTCTGCCGGGTGCCACGGCATTTGTTCCCGCCCTGGTGAATAGTGGCCTGCCCGCCGACCGGTTTTGTTTCGAAGGTTTTCTCCCGGTAAAAAAAGGACGTCAAACCCGCATTGAAGCCCTCAAAGAAGAAACCCGCACCATCATCTTTTATGAATCCCCGCACAAGCTCCTTCGCACACTGGCCGACCTTGCCGCAGCATTTGGTACCGAAAGGCAGGCCTCAGTGAGTCGCGAACTCACTAAAATACATGAAGAGAATGTGCGTGGCAGTCTGCAGGAACTCATTGCATACTACAACACCCATACCCTTAAGGGTGAGATTTGCCTGGTGGTGGCAGGAGCGGTGCTGGAAAAAAAGAAGGGCCCGAAAACTGTTATACCCTAAAAAAATGATTAGGATATTTCTTCAAGTGACGTGTTAGCCGCCAAATGTTTATGGCTTTAAGCTAGGTTCTAGTTGTTTGTCGAAGATGGTATTAGGTTAAATCATTGTAGATAAAGCCCATACAGACTTCTAAATATCATTTAGCTTATGGGGTGAGGAGTCTAACAATTAATCGTT
>JBEPXC010000091.1:1532-13440 GCA_041642035.1 Sphingobacteriia bacterium | reverse complement strand
GCAATAACCTTCACCTCGTCAAAATCCATTTCCTGTGCCGCCAGGGGTTGGCTTAAAAGCCAAAGTAAGCCGATTATTCCTGAAATAAAGGGAAAATATAAATTATTGGACCTGAATATCATGGCTATTGAAGGTGTTGTAGTTGTCATGGTTAAAATATTTCCTGATTTGTTTTGCTCTGGTTGCTAAAGTCGATTTCGAGTGTATCGGGCGTTTTTTCCTGTTTGTTTAACTCTTGCTGCCTGTCTATATCAGCTAATTTCTGCATGGCAAGTTGCTTGAGGTCTTGTCCTTCATAGTTATCAATTATACTTTGCAGGGTATGTCGTGCCTGAAAAATATTATCCTGAACAAGATAGTTATCTGCCAGCAGGATAAATGTTTTCGCTAGCCAATAGTCATAGGAGGCCAGTAAATTCATATACTCAAATATCAGCTTTTCCGCTTGTGCATAATTGCCTTGTTTGAATTCAATCAGTGCCAGGTTATACTTGGCTTCTGCTGCCATAGCATTTTCAGCAATCTTGTTGGTTTCAGCAAAATATTGTTTCGCTGTAGCAAGATCATTATTCCCCATAGCTGAACGGCCAATTAGCAAATGGGCTTCCTGTTTAATTTCTCGTGTTATTTTGTCGTTTTCTAATACCCTACGAGCTGCCTCAATGGTCTGATCGTATCTTTCCAGTTTTTCAAGCGATCTCATCTGTCCGATACGTGCCTCCTGCACATTACTGGGAAATTCGGCAATTTCTTCAAGCAAGGCATAGTTATCCAGTGCTGCCTGATATTGTTTAAGATTATAATTAATCTCCGCTGCCCTTATGGCTGCATTTTCGGAGAACTCCGATTTTGTTTTTTCTAATACATATTGATAAGAGGCCAGGGCTTTTTCAAATTTATTGTAACGGAAATCACATTCAGCTTTATAGAAATGAGCATTTAAGGCAAATATTCCATTTGGAAATTTCTCCAGGTAATTCTCAAAGCTTTGGGTGGCATTTACGCAATCACCCTGCATGTAGCGAGCTTCAGCTGCTCTATAGGTTAGAGAATCCTGCTGTGCTTCAGTTACATCTGCAAAGCCTAGACCCTGGGAGAATCTTACATATTCATCCACCCGATCCATGGCGACATAGATGTTACGTATGCTTACCAAGGCATCCTGGGATTCTGATGAACCGGGATATTTCTCTACTACATTCTTAAAAACAGCTAGTGCTCTTTCATCCTGATTTTGATTGTAATAAATCAAACCACTTTTGAGCATGGCACTTTTTACATGTGTTGAATTGGGGTGAAGATTGATAACTTCGTTATAATATTGCAGGGCCTGGGTATTGTTTTCCTGTATAACCATCGTGTTACCCAATTCATAGCGGGCATTATCGGCATAGGTGGTATTAGGGTATTTACTCAGCAACAGGCGCAAGGTGTTTAGCTTGGCATCAAACCGTCCCGTAACACCCAGGGCAACTGCTTTTTGAAAGATGGCATAATCACCATCTCTACTATCCAGGGCGATAGCCTGATCGTAAAAATCGATGGCAGCATTATAGTCCTTGGTAATAAAATAACTATCCGCAATGCGAAGCAGGGCATCGTTGCGATGTGTTTTTTCAAGGTTACTTCCCTGTATAAATTTACGGAAAGCGATGATAGCATCGTTGTAGTTGTTGAGTTTAAAATGAGCATAACCACTGGTGTAATGCGACATTTTATATTCCGGCAGGCTAAAGGCTCCCTGCACCAATTGAAAACGTCCATGTGTTTCAAGGGCTTTCTCATACTGATTAAGTCTGAAGTATGATTCTCCCTGCCAGAACATAGACTGGGCCCTTATCGTCCGGTTTTCAGGGTATTGCATCGATTTGTTGAAGCTTTCAACTGCACCGGTGAAATCACCATTGTTAAATAGTTCTATGCCCCGGTAGTAGGCAATCCGTTGATAGGCAGACTTAAGAGAAGGTGTATTGAGGGTAATGGCTTCCAGGCTGGTTAAGGCATCCTTATAATTACGACTGGTAAGGTAAAGGTCAATAAGGTGGCGGTATGCTTCATCGCGTTGGGGTGAATCGGGATATTTCTCCACATACTTTTGAAAAGCCAGAATGGCTTCATTAAAAGGATTCATTGACAACTCAAAGGATAATTTTGCGTAGTTGAAAAGTGAATGTTGACTTATTTCAGGAATGAGTTCCATGCGATGTGCTGCCAGAAATGCATTGCGTGCTGAACGTCTCTGGTCGGTTTTTAAGTAGGCATCAGCCAAATGATACAGCGCATTTTGCGCTAATGAATCTTGTTCATTGGAGCCTACTTTTTCCAGGCTCGCTACTGCCTTTTCATATTGTTCTGCTTTATAATAAGCAAATCCTATCTGGTAATGATCTTCCCGGTTAATGCGTTGGCGCGATTGACTGTGAAATTCTTCGAGAAAGGGTAGGGCCTGGGTATACTGTCTTTTGTTGTAATAGGCCTCTCCGATCATTCGTGAGATTTCTGCGGCCCGCCGTGTACTGGCCTGTTCAAGAAGTGGAGGAGCAAAGGCCAGCAGCTCATCGTATTTTTCCTGTAAGAAGTAAATATGCGTAATATAATAGGGCACTATAGGCCCGAAATTTTCATCCTCTGTAAGACGTTCGAAATAAATTAGAGCTGTTTCGTAATTGCTTTCGCTATAGGCTATATGTCCATAGTAATAGGAGGCCGGAGCATAATAAACCGATTGGGTGTCACGGATGTCAAAAAAATAATGTTTTGCCTGCTCAAAGTTTTCATTCATAAAATGGCTGTATCCGGTCTTGAATTGTAATTCAACCCGCTGATCTGCACTTAAATCCCACTGATCCACACGACTATACCATTGAACGGCTTCCTCATACCTGCGTTTACGGTAATGCAAATTGCCCATTTGAAAGCTTGCTGTACCTTGTAATGAATGCGTTGGATGATTAGAGATAAAATCCATCAGAAGCTTTTCTGCATCCGGATGGAAAAGCTCGACCGCACTAATGGCAACATAGTATTCCGAATTGGATCGGATTTTTGATTCCTTATCGTCTATCTTGTCAATGGTTTTCTCAAACAGCTTGCGTGCAGCACCATACATACCTTTGTTATACAATTCCATGGCCAGATTATAATCGGCAACAGGTTCATCATAAATGGTAGTTTTTTGTGCAAATAATACGGTGGGCAACATCAAAGCCAATAGGCTTAAGGCTATAAATATTTTTCTGATCATAAAGCGCTGTATTTAGCTGCGAATTTAGTAATAAAATGTAGATGAAGCAGATGTTGATTTTCAACAATAAGGTCTAGTTTTCAACAATGCTGCTTTACTTAAAAAAAATTAACCATTTACCCTTATAAAACGCAGAAATCTTTAAAATATTTGACAGATTTAAGGAATAAAGTGCTTGCCAGACAAATTAATTTGGCGAGTAACGATTGTTAGGCAAATAAAAAGCGGTGGCAATATTGTATTTGCCACCGCCGGTATAAAAAAGACAAGCCTGTAAGCCGGGTTCTGTATCCCGCCTGAGCGAAATTCCTGTCATTTATCCAGGAACAGATTCACACCTGCTCTCTAACGACCTACCCTCCGGGATTGGGCGGGCAACCCTCAAACCCCGGTATATTTGGTCTTTCAACGCATAAGGTTTACCCACCTGCACGGTTACCCGCCCAGGTCGTGAGCTCTTACCTCACGTTTTCACCCTTACCTTACTACGGGAGTAAGGCGGTTATTTTCTGTGGCACTTGCTCTTGTTTATGCGCCAAGGCGCAAAAACAGCTTCCCGTTAGGAAGTATGCTGCCCTGTGTTGCCCGGACTTTCCTCTCCGGCCTGTGTGGCCGCAGCGACAGGAAAGCCTGCCTTTTATTTCTTATTCCTGTAAAAATTCACCTCTGTTGCACCCATGCCATAACGTGCAAAGGATGCATCATAATAGGTAATTCCTGCTGTGTTTTCCAGTAATCGCGTTATTTCTGCCTTTAACTTACCATTGCCTATCCCATGAATAAAAATGATTTTTCCCAGCTTTTCTTTTTCTGCCTGTTTCATGCATTTCTTGAAATAATCAAGCTGTATATTTAACAAATCATTTTTTTCCAGATTGCTGAAATTTTCAACCAATTCACCAATGTGCAGGTCCACCTCAGCAATCAAGTCATCAATTTTATGCTTGTCAAGAAAAGACTCATGTGCCCTTGGCGGTCTTTCCATTTGAATGCTGGTTTGAGGCTTTAGTTTTTCTTCCAGGGATTTGAGGTTTTCATTACTGATTTTCTCTTTAATCAAGGGCATAGCCGATATCTCGGAAAGCAAGGCCACCTGAACAAAAAAGGCCTTTTTTCTTACCAGGGGCTCAAACTGGAAACTCTCCTCTTTGTATAGCTTGATGGGTCTGAAATTTATCAGGCCACTGAATGGGGGAATGGGTTGACATTTGTCATCCATATAAAAAACACTCTGCAAAAGTGCATTAGCCCATTTTTCTATTTCTGACCGTCCTATAGTTTCAAGTTGTAGTCTGGATTGTGGCTCTATAAAACCATATTCTGTGCCATGGTAATGACCCGAATGATTAAGAAAAAGACTAAACACACTATGATATGGGGTGTGGTTGATTAAAAACAGATCGAGAGAGCCCGAGAGTGGATTATCCTGTATTTGAGGGACAAAGCAAAAATATAATCCCTCAGGGCGCTGATCGGGATTGTTGTGCGAGAGGAAAAGTGGAAGTATATCGTCGGCAGGATCATCCTCCTGTGCCTTTGACAATATGTTCTGGTGTGCTTTGGAAATTTCCTCTGCCATCTCTGCGGTGCCTGTTTTGAGCAGTTCTTTGGCCATAACAGGTATCTCAAAACCATCCTCAATGGTTACATGTACTATTTCTTTGTCAACTATTTTTGATATATATCCTCCTCCTTTGTCATTGAGAAAGCTTACCCGGTCTCCAACTTTAAAATTCATAAGTATTTATTTTTTGTGTGATATTTTTATGCTGAGAGTTTGCTGCAACTCCTCAGGCAAAGGTAAACTTTTTAAAGATGTACCTGAGTAAAGACATATAACAACTTTTGAAGGGTAAGGTAGTTATGGCATGTTGGGACAGGCATCACCCTTTCTTACTTGCAGGGAAAGGCTGGAATGGGTCAAAGAAAAACTCTTATACAATAACTTTTTGAAGATTTAAGTAAGAGGAGCTGAAACGTCATCCCGAAATCTTTTCGTGATTTTTTCTTCTTACCCTCAATATGACTGATAAAGTTTATAATTTTGATGCCGGACAACATTAATGATTACAGGAGATAAGGGTTCTATCCTAATTCAATTTAATGCAACGGAAATTCTTACGGAATCTTGTTTTATTGCTGGTTTTAAACCTGTTAATTAAACCTTTCTGGATTTTTGGTATTGATCGCACAGTGCAGAACACTGTGGGGGCCGGTGAGTACGGTTTTTATTTTGCTGTTTTCAACTTCTCTTTTTTATTTTACATTCTGCTCGATTTCGGAATTACCAACTTCAACAATAAAAACATTGCTCAAAACAATCATCTGCTTTCCAAGCATCTTTCTCATATTACTTCACTCAAATTATTGCTTTTCCTTGTATACCTTGTTTTTACCATCGGTGGCGCATTTTTTATACAATACTCACGCGAGCAAATCATCATTCTACTTTTTCTGGGCCTAAACCAGTTTTTGGTAAGCTTTATATTTTACCTGCGTTCCAATCTGGGTGGATTGCATTTGTTTAAAACCGACAGTATCATTTCTGTGCTCGATAGAAGTTTAATGATTGTGATTTGTGCATTGCTGTTGTGGGGCAACCTGGTGGATGATTTCAAAATCCAGTATTTTGTTTATGCTCAAACGTTTTCACTCTTCATTACTGTCCTTGTCTCTTTGATAATCGTTTTTAAAAAAGCAAGATCCCGATTTTTAAAAATTCACTGGAACCTTCCTTTCTCGCTTATGATACTCAGGCAAAGCTTTCCATTTGCCTTGCTGGTATTGCTAATGACTTTTTACAACCGGATAGACAGTGTAATGCTTGAGCGGATGCTGGGCACTGAGGGGGCATGGTATACGGGAATCTATGCTTCGGCTTACAGGCTTTTAGATGCATCTAATATGATTGCTTATTTATTTGCTGTATTGCTGCTGCCCATTTTTGCCCGCATGATTAAGCAAAAGGAATCGGTCGAAGAACTCATTCAACTTTCATACACCTTGTTGATTATACCTGCCCTTATTATTTCACTGGCATCTTTCTTCTATGCCGAAGAAATTATGCATTTACTTTATCCTATGCATGATGGAGAGTCTGTTGGTACCTATGATTACCGTATGGCTCATAGCTCAACTGTTTTTGGTTGGCTGATGTTGAGTTTTGTCGCCATTTCTACTATGTATATTTTTAGCACTTTACTTACTGCCAATAGCAATTTAAAGTATCTCAATACCATTGCTTTGTTGGGTACGGTAGTTAATATAGGATTGAATCTTTTACTTATACCCCCATATAAAGCTGTAGGATCAGCTTTAGCCACTATGATTACCCAATTTATGATTGGTATTATCCAGGTGCTTATGGTTAGTTATATTTTTAAATTTAAACGTAATTATTTGCTCATTACAAGGGTGGTTTTCTTTGTTGCAGGTGTAGTAGTGCTGGGCTATTTATCAAAAATGCTCCCCTTTACATGGTATTATAATCTTGCTGTGATGGTGGTTGCAGCCATTGGTCTTTCCTTTCTTATCCGCTTGCTGAGTATAAGACACCTTATCCATGTGCTGAAATACGGCGAATCTCTCCCAACAT
This sequence comes from Sphingobacteriia bacterium, assembly GCA_041642035.1. Classification (GTDB taxonomy): domain Bacteria; phylum Bacteroidota; class Bacteroidia; order Bacteroidales; family UBA7960; genus SKVR01. Next base: position 6,601 of record JBEPXC010000091.1, on the reverse strand, counting down.
CTTCCTGATTGTAAAATGAATTTTATTTATCTTTGGGCACTTTTTAAAAAAGTAAGCCCCATGGCTATTTGCTTTTTTTAGTATAAAAGCTCAAAAAATAATTCAGCTAATTAAACACATACTACTTATTCAATTACAACAATATGGACACGAAAAATGTGAACAATGAATTTGATTCGACCAACATTTTTTTATTCTTTTTGCGCTGGTGGAAACAGTTGGCAATAGTTTGTATTACTGCGGCTGTGCTTGCTGCTGTTTTTTCCTCCCCCTTTTTTATTACTCCGCTTTATGAATCTACCGTGGTGATGTTTCCTGCTAAATCTACCAGTTTAAGCAGGGCTGTATTTGGATCTAATGTCGACTTTTTGGAGTATGGCGATGTAGATGATGCCGAAAGATTACTGCAAGTGCTGGGGTCTACCGCTGTAAGAGAACGCATTGTTGAGCATTTTGATCTGTACACTCACTACGAAATACCCGAAGATGCACAGTTCCGAAATACTACGCTAAGAGAAATGTACAGCAGCAATATTTCTTCAAGCCGCACACCCTATGGAGCTGTTGAGATTAATGTTCGGGATAAGAGTCCTGAAATGGCTGCTGATCTGGCCAATGAATTGGCAGCTCTCTCCGACAGTATTCAGAATGAAATCCGACAGGAACGAGCTCTTATGGCATATAGAGTAGCTGTACAACGGTATGAAAATATTAAAAGTGAAATTATTTCGACCGAGGACTCTCTGCGCAGCATCATGCAAAAGGGCATTTACGATTATGATGCTCAGGCCGAAATGCTTACCCAGCAACTGGCCATCGATCTTTCCAACAATAATATGAGGGGAGTTCGGGCCATTCAGGAAGAGCTCAATGTAATCCGCGAATTAGGAGGGAGTTTTTTAACTCAAAGAGACCATCTGGAACAGGTAAGCCGATCTCTCTCGGGTATACAGCGAATAATGGAGGAAGCCCGCGCTGACCTTGAGAATTTTGTCCCCTTTAAATTTCTCATCGATGAGGCTTTTGTGGCCGAAAAAAAGGTATACCCTGTGCGTTGGCTCATCGTTTTTCTGGCCACTTTTGCTGCCGGATTTATGGGTACACTCACCATTATGACCTATGAAAACCTTACTAAAAAAGGTATCATAAAAACACAGAAGTAGTTCTCAAAATGATTCTATCGTGCCGGATATTTTTAAATTAAAGCTTTTTTATGGAGTCAGTTTTGCCTTCATTGCCCTCAATGTAGTTTTTATAGCCCATGAAATCTATTGGTTTATGGCGCTTCCGGCTGCTTTACTGATTCTAATGTTTTTCTTCTTTTCGCTCGATAAGCTGGTGTTGGCTTTGGTGTTTCTAACCCCATTGTCGTTCAAATACCAGCACGAATCGATGAATTTTGCTGTTAACCTGCCCACTGAGCCCATTTTCGTGGCCATCATGATACTATTTTTCGTTAAAGTATTTTACGAACAGAAGTACGATCCGGCCATTCTTAAACATCCTCTCACCATTACGCTGACGCTGAGCCTGATATGGATGCTTTTGACGACCATAACCAGCGAGATTCCCCTGGTATCTTTTAAATTTTTCATCAGCAGGTTGTGGTTTGTAATAACCTTCTATTTCATCCTGATTCAGCTCTTCAAGAATGTTGACCATATTCGTCGTTTTATGTGGTTATACGCCAGTGCACTGGTTTTGATTATTATCTATATAACCATTGTTCATAGCACCTATGATTTTGAACGCAAAGTGGGAACATGGATAGTTCGTCCTTTTTTTAATGATCATACCAATTATAGTGCAGTAATAGCTTTTATTGCCCCCTCCTTTTTGATTATGTCCTTTTATCGGGGCTATAGTGTGCTCAGGCGAAGGATGGCTTTTATAATATTTGCTTTTTTTGTTGTAGGAATTATCTTTAGCTATAGCCGTGCATCCTGGGTAAGTATAGCCGCTGGTTTCGCTACTTTCTGGGTGCTGGTATTACGCATCAACTACAAGCTTATTATTGCCGGATTGATAATTTTTATCGGAATGATTTTCCTTTTTCAGCATACTATTTTTATGACCCTTGAACGAAATCGCCAGGAATCATCAGGCGATTTTAGAGAGCATGCCCAGTCTATTACCAACATCTCTTCCGATGCCAGTAACCTGGAACGTATCAACCGATGGCGATCGGCTTACCGCATGTTTCAGGACAAACCCATACTGGGATGGGGCCCGGGAACCTACCAAATGCTCTACGCCCCCTATCAGCTCTCGCAGGATCAAACCATTATCACCACCAACTTTGGCGACCTGGGAAATGCGCATAGTGAATACCTGGGGCCTCTGGCTGAAATGGGCCTGCCGGGAATGATATTTTTTATGATAATGGCATATTTGCTGCTGGTAACAGGAATCCGTAACTACAAATTTGCCCGCACCCGCGAACTGCGTTGGCTGTCTCTCAGCATTACCCTCGGCTTTGTAACCTATCTTACCCATGGATTTTTAAATAATTTCCTGGATACCGATAAAGCATCTGTGCTCTTTTGGGGGTTTATGGCCGTTCTGGTGGCCATTGATTTGTTTCACAGCAATAAACCTGTTTCCCATGCTCATTCTCAATAATTGTAAAAATAATTAAATCAGCGTTAATTGAAAGTGAATCTTAGGATTAACTCCTGCCACATTGTTTTCTCTATAGCAAAGATTTGATAAGATTATTTTCATCCTATATACATACCAAAAAAACATAATCATGCAAACCCTTCAAACGCTACACAACCACAAAACAATCAGAAATTATAAATCAGACCCTATTGACGAAAAAATCCTGCAGGATATTCTTGATGCAGGATTCCGGGCTTCTACCACTGGCAATATGCAGGTTTATAGCGTTATTGTTTCTAAAGATGCTGAAAAGCGAAAGGAACTGTGCAAGATGCATTTTGGACAAAAAATGGTAGAGCAGGCACCTGTGCTGCTTACTTTCTGTGCCGATTTTAATCGTTTCAACAAATGGTGCCTTCAGCGTGAAGCCGAGCCCGGCTATGATAATTTCCTCTCTTTTTTCACTGCGGCCATTGATGCGCTGCTGGTAGCACAAAATGCGGCCGTAGCCGCCGAGGCATACGGTTTGGGAATTTGCTACCTGGGCACTACCACTTATCAGGCCGATAAACTGATTGATTTTTTTAATCTCCCCCAGGGGGTAGTTCCCATCACAACACTCGTGGTAGGATACCCTGGCGAGGATCCACAAAAAGCTGATCGGCTACCCGCAAAAGGGGTGGTGCATTATGAAAGCTACCAGGACTTTTCGCCTGAGGATATCGACCAGATTTACCACGAAAAAGAAGAGCTTCCTTTGACAAAACAGTTGCTTGAAGAAAATCAATTAAAAACCCTGGCTCAAATCTTTACACAAAAACGATATACCAAAAAGGATAACATCCATTTTAGTAAAGTCTTTTTAAAAGCGATACAAGACCAGGGCTTTATGAACCACGACTGAGTTTTCTTCAAAACACATCATTCCTGATCTCCTTTTTCGCCCACAAAGTATTGTTGCTTATGCTTAAACATTACATTGAAGGTGGTAAGTGAACCATAGCAGCGGGTAATATATTGCTGAAGGTTTACCTTTTCTTCATCGCTCATCACATCGCTTGAGTTGATGCGTTGTTCCAATACCCTTAGCCGGTCGCGAAGCAAGACTACTTTATGAAAAAAGCTTTCTATGGGTATCTCTTTTGACTTCAGGCTGGAATCGCCAGGCTTTAAAATCATAAGGCCTTTTTTCCACTTATCACCCAACTCTACTATTTCGGGAAAGTCTGCATAGCGGCGAAGCACATTGGTAAAGACTTTCTCCAGATCCTGCAGGCTGATGCCTGAGCCCGATCCCTGACTATCATCGGCAGGCAAATGGGATGGGGTAATGAGTTTTAAGCCCGTAAAAGATACCGCTATATCTTTCTCTGCCTTATTGATAAAGAAAACGGTATATGTGGTAAGCGTTACATTGGTTATAATACCTTGTCCGAATTGCGGATGCTCTACCTTAGCACCTATTCTGAATTCATTTGATTCCATATCATTCTGATTTTTGTATTTTTGAATAGTTATTTCTTTTACGTAAGATCAAATATATCGAAACTTTCCTTTCAATTGTTTATAGATAGAAAGTAAAAATAAAACAGGTTTCTTAAAAAATAAAATGCTAAATGCAAAATGTATTAACCATGAATGCCCCTTTAACAAAACACAAAAATCAACACTAAACGCATAATGCTAAACACTGAACGCAAAACAATGAACGCCCTTCCAACGCGAATCGCTGAATCGCCTTATGCCAAACGCCAAACGCCTAACACCTGGTATTTCTTTGGGGTTTGCAGTGTTGTCGTTTTGGGAATGATCTCCTGCAATTCTGCCCATAATACATCATGCGCTTTTCCTACCCGCAAAAGCATAAGCCCGAAATTCAATGAATTTCGTCAACCCATATCTCAAACCGAACTCAATATGATTAACAGTGGATTGGTAAATGTACAGGATTTAGACTCTACTATTGTGGTAGACATCAGATATGCCACCACAAATAATATTGTAGGTAAAGATATTTATGGGGGATTGACACGAGCGTATCTGCAGCCCGAAGTAGCTCAAATGCTGGTTAAAGCCCAGCAATTCATCAAAAAGACAGAGCCTGAATATTCCATCATAGTTTTCGATGCAGCACGTCCACGCAGTGCTCAGCAAGAATTGTGGGATGCCGTGGATGCTCCGTTTACTGAAAAGATAAAATTCCTTGCCAATCCTGCCAATGGGTCGATTCATAATTTTGGGGCTGCTGTTGATGTTGGCCTTGTGGATATTTATGGGATTTTGCTGGATATGGGAACCGATTACGACTATATGGGGGAGTTGGCTTACCCTGTATTAGAACAGCAAATGATCCAACAGGGACAATTACAACCTTTTCAGGCAGAGAATCGAAAACTGCTCCGCAAAGCTATGCGACAGGCAGGATTTTGGGGCATTCAAACCGAATGGTGGCATTTTAATGCATG
>JBEPXC010000091.1:0-1522 GCA_041642035.1 Sphingobacteriia bacterium | reverse complement strand
TAATGCATGCTCGAGGGCAGAAGCCAGAGAACGCTATTCCATAATTGAATAACTTAACCCTGCCCTCAGGGATACTCAACCCCCTGGAATTGGCTGATACTTACCTTAGGTATGGTAGACTGGTATTTATCATTGATGGCTTCTATAAAGGCATTGGCAAGGATGGCATTACCACGGCCTGAGAAACTGTAACCATCTATGGAGAACAAGCCCCCCCAAATGTAATGGTTGCTAAAAGTAATACCATCGTAGGTCAATCCCATTTGCGTACTTTCTATAATGGCATAAATATCTATAAAGGCAAGAGTGTGTTGCACAGCATGATTCTTTATCAGATCATTAAAGGCTAAGGTATATTCCCTTATATGTTTTATTTCGACCTCAGACAGGAACAACTCTTCAGGAATGGGGTAACTTTCGGATCCCAAACCCTGACATTTTATTGCCTCCGAAGCCGCTAATAAAATCTTTTCTTCTTCAACAAGGAGTCGTTTCCCCGATGCTTCCAGGCTATCTTGTACCCATACACCCTGAGCAGGGATGTGTGAAAAATAAGGAAAAACGGTTACATCGGGTATATTGGCAATAACTCCACCTGTTGCATGAGTTTTCAGATGGCCTAGCATGAGAGCCAGATGCTGATCAAAAGCAGGAAGATTTAAGATGGTTGGTTGTCCTCCGCCGGTTAAGGCATAATGTAAAATGTCAGCAAGTCCAACCCATATGGAAAAGAAGGTTGGCTGATGGGCAATGGCATCATCCAGTATGCTTGATGTCTGCGCTTCGCAGAACCGAAGAAAATATTGTGCAAAGGGATTATGGGTAGAATTGGCCGCAGCGGTCATGTATTGTATTTTAGCTCCCGGTACACCCAAATTATGGAAAGGGCCCATTTCTTCATAAATATTGGTCAGATTGGATTCATCAGGCATACCCTCCACAGATACCGCTGCAATTACCGAATCACCCATACAATCTTCAACGAAACCCAGCTTTTTCCTGTTCCCAAACCCATACTCATCCATCATCAGGGGCTGCCTGAATTCTCCTCCACCTACATGCAGTAATTGCCTGGAAATGATGTTGGGATAGGAAACAATCTGGCCCGATTTATAAAGCTCTCCATTGGTGAAACCTGCCGTTTCCGATCCCCCTAAAGCAATATAGACAGAAAAATCAGCCTCACCCGAAGAAGGGTGAAAATCTGTTATCTCCGGTTCGCACGAAAACAAAAACAAAAACACAAAAAAATATAGATAGAAGCGTATATTCATGTTGGTCTTATAATGCATATCCCAGTCCAAGTCCGGGTATAAATGTTGACGATTTGTAAGTACCTGCAAAATTGGCAGGGGCGTAGGTGCCTAGTGTTTCCAATCCGGCAAGATAAATAATACTTAAATCAATCGATAAACCCGGTATGGGAAAAACAGAAGCCCCTGAAGTAAGCGCAATACGATTGCCCCATGGGTTGTCGGGTGAAAAGAAATCTTTGCTGCCGGTATTTACCTGATAATATCCC
>JBEPXC010000090.1:0-13448 GCA_041642035.1 Sphingobacteriia bacterium | reverse complement strand
GGGATCCTGACTGATTTGCGAAGAAACATTACCCATCACCTTAAAATCAGCAGATGGGGTTCCGTATTCATCGAGTGTTTCACCGCAGGATGAGAAACCAATAAGAGCCAGTAATGCTGAAATGAGAGCATTGCTCAGGGTCCATATTCTTCTTTGTACTTTTTTCATATCTCCTGAATTTGATTTGATGTGCTAATCACCTGTAGGGCAAAAAAGTGGTGGCTCAATATCTTCAGATGTAGCACAAAAATAAGATTTCTCAGATTATTTTCTTATTTTTGAATCCGATTTATAAGTTCTTGTGGCTTATTTAAAATGATTATAAATACTAAACCAGAATACTATGCTAGCAACAGTTAAATCTCCAGCCATTGAAATGACCCTAAGAAGTGCGTTAATTGATGTTTTCGCGCTGGCCTTTGTTTTCCTGATGCCTACCTTTTCGCATGTACTCTCATTTCCTCTTTATTATATAGAGCCTATGCGTATCATGGTGGTATTGGCCATGATGCACAGCCATCGCAATAATGCTTTCATTCTGGCTCTGATATTACCCTTGTTTTCCTTTGCCATTGCTGCCCATCCGGTATTGATAAAATCAATGCTTATCGCAGTAGAACTCATGGCTATGGTGGGTGCCTTCTATCTGTTGAAAAAACAAACACATACCTTTATTGCCATTCTCAGTGCTATTGTACTGAGTAAACTGGTATATTATGGATTGAAATATTTTGCAGTACTTTGGCTCATACCGGAACAGTCAATGGTGGGCGTGCCTTTTGTATTCCAGTTGCTGGCCACCCTGGTCATCAGCGGATATGTATGGATGATCGTAAGGAGAAACAGCAAGGCAGCCCTGTAAGGGGAAACACCCATTTCCAAAGGATGTCGATGCATCATGCGGAATACTGAAAGGAACTTAAACAGGCTTGTGCATGCTGCCATGGCCTGAAGAACATAAGTCCGGTGGCGGGTTTGCTTCCGGACTTCTTTATTACGGATTTAAATACTAAACCGTTATGAACATTATTATTACAGGAACATCGCGGGGAATAGGGCTTGAGTTGGCGAAAAAATTTACCAAAACAAAAAAATGGAAAGTCCTTGCCCTGTCAAGAAACATGAGCCCACTGGAAGTACTCGATCCCTATGAGAACTTTCGCAAACTCCCTTTCGATCTGGGTAATCCCGGCGAAATGTCTCAACTGCTTGCCCTGGTAGAAAGTTTCTTCGATGGCAAAACAGATATTCTGATCAACAACGCAGGTGTGTTGATCAATAAACCCTTCGAAAATCTACTTGAAACAGATTTCGATGAGATCTTTGATGTAAACGTAAAGGGAGCCTTTTTACTGATCCGACAGTTGTTGCCCTTTTTCAGCAAGCATTCGCACATCATAAACATAGGAAGCATGGGAGGATACCAGGGAAGTGCAAAATTTCCCGGTCTCTCATTATATTCAGCCAGCAAGGGCGCCCTTGCCATCCTCTCCGAATGTCTGGCAGAGGAACTAAAACCCAGAAAGATTGCGGTAAATACTCTTGCCCTGGCGGCGGTCAATACCGAAATGCTACAATCGGCTTTTCCGGGTTATAAGGCGCAATTGAGTGCATCGCAAATGGCCGATTATATCATGGAGTTTGCTATCAACGGCCATCAATTTTACAACGGCAAGATTTTGCCTGTTTCACAGTCTACCCCCTAAGCCGACATCATGGCTTTTGCAAATCATTATCAACCCAATCCTAAACTTACAATACCAGACCAATGCACGACAATATAGAACATCCGGGCATCATCAATAAAATAGAAAACGACCGTCTATGGGTGAGCATACAGCCTCAATCGGCATGCGGAAGCTGTCATTCCAAATCTTTATGCGGAATGGCCGAAGTGGCCGAAAAAGTCGTTGAAGTGAAATCACCCGGCCCCAACCATACCTTCAACCCCGGCCAGAGCGTTGTGATCAATTTAAAGAAATCATCAGGATACCGCGCCTTATTCCTGGGCTACCTCCTGCCCTTTCTTATCGTGATGGCAACACTCATCATTAGTCTTCAGATTACCCACAACGAAGGTTTCTCGGCCCTGCTGGCTCTTTTCACTGTCGTTCCCTACTATGGCATTCTTTATTTGCGTAGAGAGGTTATTAAGACTTCCTTCAGGTTTTACATTAAGCCCTAAACACTCTATTTGGTATTGCACAACTCATTACTCTTGCTTTGTATATGGCAAAGGCAATGGAATGTGCGTTGCAATTGTCGGCCTAACCATGATTCTCTCATGGTCTTACGGCAGCAGAAATTCCTACAATGTTAACTGCAACACCGTAATTTAAGGGCATATCCAAAAGTTTCTCATGCCCTCAAAGCCCTATTCGGATGTAATCACCTGATTATCTGGCTGCAAGTTGTCACCACAGGCTTACAAAACATGTTTTTATCCCTGCAAAACCAGAGATAAACCATGAGCATAAGCGTAGCATAAGCGTAGCATAAGCGTATCATAAGCGTATAAATACGGTTATACTCCGTTTTTGATTCGCTTATGATTGGGGCCGAAACCACCCTTCGGCTTCGCTCAGGGACCCCTTCGGCTCCGCTCAGGGACCTCTTCGACCGGACAATCTTTTTGATTGAACTTTTGGTTTAAAATTTCCGGTTTTTTGTGCTACTGCCTGTATCATCACCTGGCCTCCATTTCTTTCATTCACTGATTTTTAGAGATAAACAGCTCTGTTAAATAACATGAACAGCCTATCTTAAAATTCAACAAATATCTGGCTCATTCATTAGAAAAATTCATAAACCCATACCTGTAAAAGGCAGTTACTCTTAAAAGAATTTATCATTTGATTTGAAGCATTTTTTCCCTTATCAATTATCTAGCTGTACATTATATCATAGGTAAAAATGCAAAAAACTATACTTTTTATGGATATATCTATCATTGCCCATAATATCTTCAAGGGTTGGAATCAAGATTATTCCATTGAACTACTAAGACCTTTGGCAAGCTCACCTAAACATACCTAGACAGCTCTACGTAATTCCCCTTGATCCATTTTTTTAAATTTGCACACAAGATTAAATGCGTTTTCAAAGAATCGGATCCAGGCCCGGTTATTACATACAATCCACTGGATATCTATTTATATCAACCAATACAACACATGGATCAGAAGGTTAATCGATATGGATATTTACATTTAATCTTTTTCGCTGCCATGACCAGTAGCAGTCATTTAAGTTCATCTAAAAGTCCTGTGCAAGCCCTGTGTTTGCCTGCAGTATTTGACATCTATGAAAAACTATATTTATCCCCCTGTTCAGAATAACCCTACAAAAGGCTTTATACATCATAAAATCACAGAAGACAAGGAAATAGGTAAATTTAAATATGAGTGTATTGAGGTAAACGATGACTTTGAAGCACTCACGGGTCTAAAACGCCATACGCTATCGGGCGACAGCCTTCCCGAAATTATGCCCCGTATGCTCACCGGCAATTTTAAATGGAAGGACTTTTGCCAGGAAGTACTGGCCTACGGTGGAGAAAAACAGGCCATTTGTTTCTCCTGCCCTCTTCAAAAGTGGTTTACTTTTCGCATCAGCTCACCGGCTCAGAACAGGGTAACGACTCTCATTTCAGAAGGTAAAGACGAACAATTTGGGAATACTGAAAACGGCTCGTCTGAGTTCTCCAATAATGGCGTTTCATCGGGTTCCGACCAACTGAAACAGCTGGAGCAACAGCTGGCTGAGTATAAAGAACAGCTTACCAACAGAAAGAAGCAACTGAAATCTTATTTCGATGCTAACCCTACAGCCACCTATATTTGGGAATATAGAAACGGGGAGATTTTGCTTGAGGAGGTGAACAAAACAGCTATGCTGGAGACCCATAACTGGATAAATTCCTTCATAGGGCGTTCTTCGCAAGAGGTATTTGAAGAAAGCCCCCAGGTACACCAAAAACTTCACCATTGCTATACTACAGGAGAAGAACAGGAATTTGTTCTCCACTACCGTCCCAGGTATTCTCAGGGGCAGGAATGGATTAAATTTAAATTGGTTTACCAGGAGCCGGATAAGATTCTGCTGTTTAGCGAAACCATTACCCGGCAAAAACAAGCCCAACAAGATCTTATTGAAGCCAAAGAATATGCAGAAAATAATGCAAGTAAATATCGCGCCATTTATCTCAATGCTCCCCTGGCTTTTCAATCGTTAAATGATCAGGGTGAGTTGATTGACGTAAACCCCATGTGGCTCAAAACAATGGGATTTACAAAAAAACAAGTCCTGGGCAGGTGGTTTGGCGATTTTATTCACCCTGACGATATTGACCATTTCAGGATAAACTTTCCTGCTTTTAAACAACGGGGTTTTGTTTCCGATATAGAGTTTAAACTCAAAACCCACTCGGGTGACTACATTGATGTAATTTACGAAGGTTGTGTGGGGTATACTGAATCTGGAGTTTTTAAACAAACCTATTGTGTGTTTAAGGATATTTCGGATCAGAAAAAAACGGAGCAAGCCCTCAAGCAAAGCGAACGATTGCTCAACAATACCCAGCACCTGAGTAAGGTAGGAGGTTGGGAATATTGTATCAAGACCCAATATATGAAATGGACCCGCGAGACCTATCGCATCCACGATATCGATCCAGACACCCATATTTCGGGTACCCCAGGACAAATCATTGAAAATGGTGCTTTCTACCAGCCTGCTGATAGTCAAAGGATCACTAAAGCCTTTGACGATTGCATCAATAAGGGCATTCCATTTGATTTTGAAGTTCCATTCACCAGCTATCTGGGCAAAAAGAAATGGGTGCGCACCAAAGCAGAAGCGCTTTATGATAACAATCGGGTGGAGAGGGTATTAGGAAACATTATCGACATCACCGAACGTAAGCTTGCAGAACAGGAACATGAAGTAAAACAAAAATTAGAAAAGAAAGTCATCCTGGCAGAAGAATCCCTGCGATTCAAGCAGAATTTCCTGGCCAATATGAGCCATGAGATACGCACTCCCCTTACAGGCATGCTGGGCATGGCCGAAATCCTGGGCCAGACAGCCCTCAACGACGAACAAAAAGATTTTCTGAATACCATCATACAATCGGGCGATAATTTGAGGGAAATCATTAACAATGTGCTGGATTTCTCCAAAATTGAGGCCGGCAAGGTGAAGCTCAGGAAAGATATTTTCTCCCTTAAAAAAATGGCCACCAACACCCGGCAATACTTTAACAGCATCTGCCGCAAGCCCATTGTTTTCGAGTCAGCTATCGATGAGGCCCTGCCCGAATTTATTAAAGCTGATGATATCCGTCTGAGGCAGATTTTAACCAATCTCATCTCCAATGCGGTGAAGTTTACCGATCAGGGTAAAATAAGTTTCATGGGTCAATTGCTCAGCCGAAATCCGCAAACCAATACTATAGAAGTGAAATTTTCGGTAACCGATACCGGAAAAGGTATTGATCCTAATATTCAGCAAAAACTTTTTACCCCCTTTTCACAAATTGAGGATAACGATACCCGGGAGTTTGAAGGCACCGGTCTGGGCTTGTCTATATGCCGGGAACTGGTAAAACTTCATGGTGGAAATATCGGGGTGAACAGTATACCAGGGCATGGCAGCACATTCTGGTTTACTATGATGGTTGAAGAAGCCTCCCAAACTGTAAAGAAGTATCCCCAACACAAACTTACCCTTTTGCCTCAGCCCGATTCGCTAAAAATATTGCTGGCAGAAGACAAGGTGACCAATCAAAAGGTTATTAAACTCATCCTGGCGTCATTGGGACACGAGGTTACCATTGCGCAAAACGGACGAGAGGCTATTGAGATGTATGAACCCCTAAAGTTCGACCTGATCCTGATGGATATCCAGATGCCTGTGTTGGATGGTATCAAGGCTACACGAAAACTAAAAGAGCAATATAAGGTTCTTCCTCCCATAGTTGGGCTGAGCGCCAACGCATTTGAAGGCGACAGGGAGAAATATATGACCAAAGGTCTCGACGAATATCTTATTAAGCCCTTGCAAACGGAGGACTTCAAAACGGTGGTGGCCAAACTGTTTGTTTAATACAGGCTTCTGATATCTTTGGAAGATTGAGCAAAGAGCAAGTTGTTGGAGAATAAAAATTTCCATGGCATGTCTTGGGATATTTCTTTTGAAAATAATACCAATATTTATCTAAGTTGCGGGTGCGATAAGAAAATCTTTTTATCTTTAAAACAAAAAACATGAGTAAAAAGATTAAAGTACTTTATGTAGATGATGAGGCAATAAACCTACTGTTGTTTGAAAGGATATTTGCAAAAAAGTACACCGTTGACACTGCCGATTCAGGAAAACAAGGGCTGGAGAAATTATCTTCCGATCCCGACATTAATATAGTAATCAGCGACATGCGTATGCCCGACATGGACGGATTGGAGTTTATTACACAAGCAAAAGAACAATTCCCTGATGTTTATTTCTTTATCCTGACCGGGTTCTCCATAACGGATAAAATTATGGAAGCATTAGACAATAAGTTGATTAACAGGTATTTTCAAAAGCCTTTTGAAATGAATGAAATTGATTTGGCCATTGCTCACGCCTTGCATAAAGCGAAAGAATAACCGGCACATCCTTATCTTTGCCTTATCATTACTCTAATTCGTTCTGCCTTTCCATGACAAAAAACATTGTTGTATTTTCCTTATTGTTGATGTTTTGCAATGATTTTGGTGGGCAAAGCCAGGTATCGGCAAGAACCAGTCATGGGTATGGCCGTGATATATTTTTATCGGAATATCGTTTATATACTAGCGGAGAGCTGAAACTCAGCGGCCTTGAATTTAAAGAAGAGGCCCTTTCCTACACCATTCCCATAAAGCGTGCCGGAAACCTGATATTGCTGGAGGCCATCATCGACAGCATACCAGGAAACCTTATCCTGGATACAGGCTCGGCAGCATTGGTGTTGAACAGCATGTACTTCAGAGATACCAGCCGGCCAGCAGGCGTTGATGCCGGTGGCATTACTGGTTCTGCGGGTTCGGTGTCGCTGGCACGGGTGGGCAGGCTGCAGATATCAGAACTATCCCTCTCCGGCGCCCAGGCCAATATTACGGACCTGAGTCATTTGGAGAAGGCCCGTAATGTGCGTATCCTGGGCTTCTTCGGCCTGGCCATGTTTGTCAATTATGAGTTGGTTATCGATTTGCAAAATGGCTTTATAGAATTGCACCGGTTGAACTTCAGGGGGAAAAGGCTGGAAAATGAACATGAGATACCGGTATTCGATATTATCATACCTGCCAGGGTAGAATCTAATATATTATTTGTTGAGGGCTCCATAAACAACAAAAGACTTACCTTTTGCCTTGATACCGGTGCCGAAAGCAATGTATTAAGCAGCCATCTGTCGGACAACGTGCTTAATACCATTGATATTATCCGAAGATCAAGCCTACAGGGTGCCGGCTCGCATAGGGTAGAAATTCTGCACGGACTCATGAATGCTTTCAGCATAGAAAAAAAAGAAATGAACGGCATGAATGTTATCATTACCAATTTAAATGCCATGAGCAACTATTTTGGGATACGTATTGATGGCATGCTTGGCTGTGATTTTATAGAGCAAGGGGTGTTTTATCTAAACCTGAAACAAAAAAGAATAGGGGTTGTATTTAATAACAGACGCGATAATGAATAAAGCTCGGGCGTATATAATGCTAATGATTTGTCTGCTGGCATCGCATCTCTCCTTTGGACAAAAAGAACCGGAGAAAGCAGGCCGCATGCAAGATGGCAAGTTTGTACTTACCATTCCTCTGGATTGGGATGCTAAGCAGCAGGAAAAACTATCAGAATTATTTGATCTGGATAGCTTGCTCATCAAAGCCATATTTGATGAAAATCTTAGCTGGATCAACGACAGCACCCAATGGACGGCAAGAATGAACCGGCAGATGCAGGTAGAGCTGTTTAAAGAAATCGGCGCCCCCTCCGATTTACGTCTGGACCAAATCATTCTTTCTGCACTTCCTCAGGATATCGATGTCTCCATTAGCATACCCGCCACTTATGGAATCAATGATTTTAAGAAGCCCAATACCTTTGCCTGCGACAGCCAAAGGGCATGCTTTGTACTTCCCGGACACCCAAATGCCCAAAGTGTTTATCTCTCTGGTTCATTCAACCAGTGGAGTACCATGCAAATGCCCATGCAGAAATCCGATTCGGGATGGGTAGCATGCACCACGCTTACAGCGGGTAAGTATTTATATAAATTCATAGTTGACGGACGATGGATGAGGGACCCCAACAATAAAAACAGGGAAAGAGATGGACGCAGTGGATATAACTCAGTGGTGTATTGCTACAACCATACCTTTAAGCTGAATGGATATACAGATGCACGTAGCGTTGTAGTGGCAGGGAGCTTTAACGGTTTTAACCCCCGCGAACTGAGTATGCATAAAAGTAACGGGGGTTGGGAACTCCCCCTTTATTTGCGCGAAGGAACCCATTCCTACAAATTTGTGGTAGACGGACAATGGATTACCGACCCGGCAAACCCTGTTACCCGCGAAGATGGAAGAGGAAACATAAATTCTTTTGTTGGAATTGGCGATACCATCGTTTTTACTCTCGATACAGTTCTTAATGCACAAAGGGTTATCCTTGCCGGCACCTTCAACCAATGGAATACAGCAGAGCTTGTCATGCAAAAAAAGGATAACCACTGGTACCTGCCTTACGTGCTTGCACCTGGCAATTATGAGTATAAATTTATAGCCGATGGCATTTGGCTGACAGACCCATCCAATCCCTATACTACCGGATCAGGTGAATTTATGAATTCTTTTGTGGCCTATAAGCCCACACATATTTTCCGGCTAAAGGGTTATGAGGAGGCTAAACAGGTATTGGTAAGCGGAAGTTTTAACGGGTGGAGTACACAGGATTTTCGTATGGTAAGAAAAGATGGAGAATGGGTATTCCCCTATCATCTTTCACCCGGACGCTACAGCTATAAGTTTATTGTAGATGGAGAGTGGATAGCTGACCCCGCCAACACCCTTTGGGAGACCAATGAATTTGGGGAAAAGAATTCGGTGATCTGGGTGGAATAAAAAGGCCATCTACACCCAATAATTCCATTTTGCATGCGTTGTCTTGCATGATATTATTCCTGATTCAACAAAATATTAATTAACATATCTTATATACTTTATAAAAAATGCAAAATCAATCACTAACCCAAACACCCCGTTTCCAGGAATTCCACATCGATGGAATTCAACACATATCCCCAATTGATGCCCTTGCATCGATCCAAACAAGAGAAGCTATTATGCTGGATGTAAGGGAACCCAGTGAAACAACCCTTGAAAGAGTAGACTTGCCCGATGTATTATACCATCCGCTATCGCTTATTCTCAACAGGATAAAACATTTGCCAGCCGACAAACTGATTATTGTAGCTTGTCCGGGGGGTATCCGTAGTGCCAAGGTGGTCAATTTGCTGTTGAATCAAAATTTCGAACAGGTAGCTAATCTCGATGGTGGCTTCACACAGTGGCAACAGATGGGCTTACCCTATACCCAGAAAAAGTTGTCTGATGATATAGGATGCTGTTCAGATGGTAAGGATAAACCCAAAACCATAGATCTTTCATCGGGTTGTGGATGCCATTCGGACAGTGGATCCTGTTGCTAAACTTCTATGCCCTAAGCTCGAAGCTGGAAGCTGGAAGCTGGAAGGAAGAGGTCATCCCGAAATTTTTTCGGGGTGGAAACGTCTGGAATAAGGGCAGATATTTTTCATTCAAAGCTCAAAGCGGGAAGCCGGAAGGGAAAGAACGGAAGACTATCCTATCATCCGGAACGCCGAAAAATGTTATTTTTCAAGTGGTTTTACTCTGCGACAATGAGGGTTTAAAAAACCTTAAATTAACTTTTACCGGGTATAAGCGAGCGATTAAGAGGCAAATTTAGAAGAATTCTAAATAAGGGTTCAATTCCCTGTTTCGCAAACGATTGCAAATCAGATAGGCTAAAAACACTGGGTTAAAATAGACCAAACGCTCAAATTTGCAGGTGTATTTTTAACAAAAGATTAGGTAAGGATCGATT
The DNA here is from genome assembly GCA_041642035.1 of Sphingobacteriia bacterium. Taxonomy (GTDB): domain Bacteria; phylum Bacteroidota; class Bacteroidia; order Bacteroidales; family UBA7960; genus SKVR01. The sequence goes on along the minus strand of JBEPXC010000090.1, from coordinate 3,296 downwards.
ATGTTTTCTACATTTGCCCTTCCAAAGCCCTATTAGGCTGAAAAACAATTAATTTTTCATTCACCAACCAAACCAATTCAGAGTGAACGAAATCACCTTAATCTCTGTAATCTCACTGGGTTCCTTAGGCACTATTGCCGCCGTAATACTATTTATGGTTGCCCAAAAGTTTAAAGTTACTGAAGATCCCCGCATCGACATTGTTGCAGACAAGCTTCCCGGCGCCAATTGTGGTGGTTGTGGATATGCCGGTTGCCGTGCCTTTGCCGAGGAGATTGTAAGAAAAGAAAGCCTCGAAGGCATGAGTTGTCCTCCGGGAGGCAATGATGTGATAAAAGATATAGCCGCCGTGCTGGGGCTGGAAGCTACCGAACAAGCCCCCACTATTGCAGTGGTCAGGTGTTCGGGAAGTCGGGAAAATGCACCTCCAAAGCTAAAATACGATGGTGCTATAACCTGTGCTTTTGCCCATACCCTGTTTGCAGGAGAAAGTGGATGCCCAAATGGCTGCCTTGGATGCGGCGACTGTGTTACCTCGTGCGATTTTGATGCCATTTATATGGATGCTACCACCGGTTTACCTGTGGTGAAGGATAATTGTGTGTCGTGTGGAGCCTGTGTAAAAGCGTGCCCCCGCAACATCATCGAGATAAGAAAGCGTGGTAAAAAAGATCGCAGAATCTATGTTTCGTGCATCAACACGGAAAAAGGTGGTGTAGCACGTAAAAATTGCCAGGTGGCTTGCATAGGATGCGGAAAATGTGTTAAGGAATGTAAATTCGATGCCATTGTCTTTGAGAATAATCTTGCCTATATCGATTACAACAAATGTACCCTGTGCCGCAAGTGTCCACCCGTATGCCCTACAGGGGCCATCCATGAACTCAATTTCCCGCCCCGCAAGCCCAAAATGGAAGACACGGGCAAAGCAGAAGCTTAATCTTTTTGATTTTCCCTAAATAATAATCGAATCAAAAAAAGAGACAACATTGAAGACTTTTAAACTAGGAGGTGTACACCCACCCGACAATAAGATCTCTAAGAGTGCTGCTATTAAGCCTCTTTCTTTGCCCCAAACGGTTTCTATTCCTCTTTCACAGCATCTGGGCGTACCCGCGGTGCCCGTTGTAAAAAAAGGGGATGTGGTGAAAACCGGACAACTCATTGCCAAAGGTGAAGCATTTATATCGGCCAATATTCATGCTTCGGTGAGTGGAACGGTACAAAAGATTGATGATGTAACCGATACCTCCGGATACCGAAAAAAGGCCATCATTATTGCCGTAGAAGGAGATCTCTGGGAAGAAGGTATTGACCTGGATGCTTCTCTGATAAAAGAGTGTCACCTATCGCCTGAAGCCATTACCAAAAAGGTAAATGAAAAGGGTGTCGTTGGCCTGGGAGGTGCTACATTCCCATCCCATGTAAAGCTGATGGTCCCTCCGGGAAAAAAAGCCGAATATCTCATCATTAATGGGGTGGAATGCGAGCCCTATTTAACGGCCGACCACAGGCTTATGCTCGAAAAAACAGAAGAGATGCTTGTGGGTATCCAGATTCAAATGAAAGCACTGGGGGTTAAAACGGCCATCATTGGTATAGAAAACAATAAGCCTGATGCCATTGAGCACATACGCAAGATGCTGCCCTCCTACCCCGGCATTACAGTAGAACCTTTGAAGGTGAAATATCCACAAGGGGGTGAAAAGCAACTTATAAAGGCCCTGATCAACCGCGAAGTACCTTCGGGCAAATTACCCATAGAGGTGGGCTGCGTGGTACATAATGTGGGAACCTCTTTTGCGGTATACGAAGCCGTGCAAAAAAACAAGCCCTTAATTGAAAGAGTAGTAACGGTAACAGGCAAATCGCTCAACCAACCCAATAATTACCTTGTTCGCATAGGTACACCCATTTCGAGCCTCATAGAAGCGTCGGGTGGATTGCCCGATGATACCGGCAAAGTTGTTAATGGTGGCCCAATGATGGGTAAAGCCCTGAGCAACCTTGATTCACCTGTTACCAAAGGCACAAGCGGCATTCTGCTTATTGCCAAAGAAGAGACTTACAGAAAGGCTACCCTTAACTGTATCCGTTGCGCACGTTGTGCGAGCATTTGTCCCATGGGCCTTGAACCCTATTTGCTGGCTGTACTTTCTGATAAGGGGAAATTCGAAGACTGTGAGAAAGAAAGAATTATGGACTGCATAGAATGTGGATCATGTCTCTATATATGCCCTTCAGGAAGACCACTCCTGGATCACATCAGAAATGGTAAAGCAGCAGTAGGAAAAATTATGCGCAACAGAGCTCAGGGTTAGACAACAATATGTTGAATTATTATCGGCGATGAATATCCGCCCCACACAGCCCTTAAAATAACATAAACACAGGATTGAGGAATCCGCACAAACATATTCCATTGCAAAACCAACAAAAAAACCAAAACAACAAAATATGAATTTATTAACTGTTTCAGGTTCGCCCCATGTTTACACAGATGAATCTGTGAGCAAGATTATGTATGGGGTGGTGCTGTCGCTGATACCTGCAGCCCTGGTATCGTTTTATTTCTTTGGACTGGCAGCCATTCTGGTAACGCTTACGGCCATCATTTCATGTATGTTTTTTGAATTCATCATTCAGAAATATCTGCTCAAGGGCCCTATTACCATATTTGATGGATCGGCCATCATTACCGGTATTTTACTGGCTTTTATAGTCCCTGCCAGCCTTCCGTTGTGGATCGTGGTAATTGGTTCGTTGGTTTCTATAGGAATGGCAAAAATGACCTTTGGTGGACTGGGAAAGAATATTTTTAATCCTGCTTTGGTAGGCCGTGTATTTCTTATGATCTCCTTTCCGGTGGATATGAATATGTATCCCAAGCCTACTGTAATGAGTACACAACTGACCGATATCATCACCGGCCCCACTCCCCTGGCCATTGTAAAAGAAGGGGTAGCGCAGGGAAGCAATGTTCCGCAGCTGATCAATCAGGTGCCTGACTACATAAGCCTGTTAACAGGAGATTTGGGAGGATCTATTGGAGAGGTTTCGGCTATCGCCATCCTTTTAGGCGGTATATATATGCTTTTTAGAAGAATCATTACCTGGGAGATACCCACTGCTTATTTGGGTTCGGTGGTAGTTCTTGCAGGAGCATTGTGGTTGATTAACCCCAATTCATACGCCAATCCATTATTTCATCTGATAACCGGTGGGTTGATGTTGGGAGCTATATACATGGCCACCGACATGGTAACCAGTCCAATGAGCAAATGGGGAATGATTGT
>JBEPXC010000089.1:0-13496 GCA_041642035.1 Sphingobacteriia bacterium | reverse complement strand
GCCGGCCCCCTGCATGCTTTTGTAAATCCGTTGCAGGAAGACCGGATTTTCCCCGTTGAACTCATTTCTACTTCTGTATTCGGTTGCAAGGATACCGTAGTGCAAAACGTAAAGGTCTTTCCTTCACCCGAAGCCTATTTTACCGCTCAGCCGCTTAAGCAACCTTATCCCAATACGGAAATAACCCTAAACAACGGCACCAATCCCGGCAACTGGGATTTTCGCTGGGAGTTTGGCGATGGAAACCATCGGGAGACCGCTTCTTTTGATCCACAAACCTACAGTTATGTATGGGATGAAACCGATATGAGCACCAAAGAATACATCGTCGCTCTTATTGTGCAAAGCCAGCATTGCTCGGATATGTTTACCCAAAAGGTTGTTATTACATCCCCAATTCCCAAGGCAGAGTTTTCATCTGTTAAATCGGGCTGTGAGCCCTTCAGTGTGCAATTCAGCAATAAGAGTATGTATGCACATAGCTTCCGATGGGAGTTTGGTGATGGATCCGTATCCACCGACCCCGCTCCCGAGCATACCTACCTGGATCCGGGAGATTACGATGTATTGATGGTAGCTGTTGGTGATGGTGGAAAAGATACCACCTTCCATCACGTAGAAGTGATCGAAAACCCAAGGGCTCTTTTTGAACTGGAAACAGCACACATAAATATTCCTGAAGAACCTTTACGGGTAATCAATCATTCTGAGCTGGCAGATTTCTATTTCTGGGATTTCGGCGATGGCAATACCAGCTATGACTTTGAGCCGGAGTATTACTACCAGGAAACAGGGGTTTACGATATAACCCTCATTGCATCGCGCAACTCTCAGCCTCTTTGCCACGACACCCTGAGACTAAAAAATTCCCTCCGGGTTGATGAAACCTGTAAGATAATATTTCCCGATGCCTTTATTCCTTCACAATCAGGTCCGGGGAATGGTGCTTTTGACCTAAACAATCCCTCTACCTCTGTTTTTCACCCTGTATACGAAGGAGTGGAAGACTATGTGCTGGAAATCTACAACCGTTGGGGAGAGCTTATATTCCGCAGCGAGGATGTAAATATAGGCTGGGATGGCTACCATAATGGCAAGCTCTCACAGATGGATGTTTATGTGTGGAAAGTTACCGGCCGCTGTGGCAACGGTAAAAGCATCATACAGGCTGGCGATGTTACGCTGTATCGGTGAAAAAGTGAACAATCCCCAAAACCCCCTCCCCTAAAGACCCCCTCCGCCCCCTGGAAGGGGGAACTGTCGCACGTTCTAAGTCTTTGTGTTGTTATCTATAAGCTTATGATCGTATAATAAATGGTTTAACCCTTCTATCAGCACTGCTCAACTCCCCCTCGCAGGGGGCTGGGGGGTCTTGAGCTGCTGGAAGGGAAACTCGTTCCAGCTCTTGGCAGATTCTAATAAGGAAAGAGTTAATACCAAAGATGAAGCGAAACAAAAGCTTAAGAGATGGTTAAAGTAATTTTAATAATCCCAAACATACGCACCACTCAAGGTAACGCTCCAGCAATCCACCCCCAGACTGTCGCATTGCTCCATCCATCTGCGGCTGCGGCTGACACTGTTTGAGCTGTCGAAAATAATCATTCTCGTGGGATAGGCTTTAAGGATATCTTCTACCCGGCACCAGACATTGTCACGAACAATGATGTGTTGGATGGAATCGGGGAAGCAACACTCCTGTGCCAACACTTCTTCGCGATCAATTATTTTTATGGTGTGCCCATTTACATGGATGAAATTACCCTTTTGAAAAAGATCAGGACAATGGAATTCTTTCTGAGCATGCAAATAAACCGGTTCGGTGGATGCCAGCCCTGACCACAACCGGTTGTCGCGGATGTTGAGCGATGTGAGCATGGGCTCCTGCTTCAGTTGGTCAGAAGCATAGGTATATAACCTGCCTTTGCTGATTATGTCAATGGCTGTAGCATCAGGCACATGATATACCACCAGTTGTTGACGGTTCTTATGGCTTAGCGAGCGTGCAGTAAAAGAAATACTCAATCCCAGCAGCCCTGCCAAAAGAGGATAAACCCATCGTTTTTGCTTGCTTTCCCACCACATGCCTGTTGCCAGGATGATGAAGAAAATAATCAGCTTGTCGTGAAATCCGATAACAATATTATAGCTTACCGAACCCGGTAGTCCTTCAATCAGTCGCACGTACGAATGCATCAACCACACCATCCACGAAAGTAAAACCCCCACATATTGCGACAGAATGGCCAGTGGAGATGTGATAAACAACAAAATGCCTCCCTTTATTATGATCCCTGTCAGAGGGATGACCAGCAGATTGGTGAAAATAAAATAGTTGGGAAACTGGTGAAAGTAATACAGGGTGAGCGGAGCCGTGCCCAGCTGTGCCGCCAGCGATACCGTTGCGATGCTCCAGGCACCATTGGCAATTCGGTTCTTAAAATACAACTGTTTATACAGCAGAGGCTGAAGCCAGACAATGCTTACCACTGCCAGGTAAGACAGCTGAAATCCCAGACGATAGATGATAAAGGGGTCCATGAGAATCAGCAGCAGGGCAGATCCGGCCAGGGTATTGTAGATATTGGTGTTACGACTGAAGGTCAGGCCTATGGCTACAAAGCTTATCATGGTTGATGCCCGCATGACCGAAGGGGAGAAACCCGTTATAGCCGCATAAAACCATATCAGCAACAACAGGAAAAATGTTTTAAGGAATCTTCCTAAACGGGTTCGGGCAAGAGGACCCATCAGCAGGTTTAACACCACGAAGATGATGCCCACATGCAAGCCCGACACACAAAGGATGTGCATGGCACCTGCACCCGAGAACTCACGCTGCAGATCCTCGTCAAGGTACTCGCGGTACCCCAGTAGCAAAGCTGAAGCTACGGCAAAGTCCTTTCCCCTGATGTTGTTCGTCTCAAGGGTATGCAGTGCCTTTTGGCGCATGCGATGGGCCGCAGCAACAATGGAATTGCCCTCATTACGCCCCGTGAAATGCCATTCTCCACTTCTGCGCCAGGTGGTATGAAAGATGTTTTGTCTGGATAAAAAGTGACGGTAATCAAAAGCATGAGGGTTGATGACCCCCCGTGTTTGCTGGTAATAATTTTCCGTCAGGATGATGTCGCCGTACTGCAGTTTGGGTACCTGCTCCTCTTTCTCTAACCAGATCATTATTTTCCCCCTTGCCTTCATCACCTTGTCCGGTCCGATAATATGTGTAACCCTTCCCACCAGCTGGTAAGAATTTGCCTTTTCTTCCACCGGGTCTATGAGTCTTATTCTTAACATCCCCTGCTCTTCCTGGTAACGGCTGAAATGATTAAGTCTGACTACATCATATCGGCTTTGTGCCAGCACATATCCGGCAAAAACCATAAACAGCATCACCACTATTCCGTAGGCATACCGATAGGAAAAACTGGGGCGTAAATAACGGTTAACCCAAGCGCCCAGAAGAAAAAAACCCAGCAGAATGAGCGTTATTTGCACAAAGCCCAGGGGAGTTTCCAGATGGCCAAAAGCGACGATGCCCACCATCATTGGCAGCAATATTCTTAACAAAGGTATGTGCGAATAGTGCGTCATGCTCTCCTGCAGTCATGCTTAGCCCGTCATGCTGAACTCGTTTCAGCATCAGTGTAACAAAAGACCCTGAAACAAGTTCATGATTGTCATGCCGAACTTGCATCAGCAATGTCATGCTGAACTCGCTTCAGCATCAGTTTATTCATTATATTTGTCTGTCGTTTTAAACCTTTGAGATACTGGATTCTGGATATTGACCAATACTTTGAGGAACTATTCAACAGGAAAACTTGCCCTCCCATCCCTAAAACGGGCAAACAAACCGTAAACAAATACGACCATGGAAAAGCGGGAAATAAAAGGTAAATCAGTCGAGCAGCTGACTGGTATAGCCAGCTGGGAATGGGATATTATTAACGATACCTGGTATGTTTCCGACAATTGGGTTAAAATCCATGGTTGCATCACCTCGCAGCTCAATTCTTCTCAACTATTTACCATTGCACATCCTGAAGACAGACCCACTATTGAAGATGCATTTCATAAAGCACTGGAAGAAGGCATACCCTACGATATTTATCACCGCATTATTCGCCAGGATACAGGAGAGATTAGGTATATTTATGCCAAAGGAGTGGTTGAATGTAATGACTTAGGTAAACCGATAACTTTGATGGGGGTCGTTCAGGATATCACTGACCTCAAACTGACCGAACTTGCCCTGAAAAAGAGTGAGGAATTATTAATCGAAACCCAAAAACTAACCAAGGTGGGTGGATGGGAATGGGATGTGATGAAGCAAATTTTGACATGGACAGATGAGGTATACCGGATTCACGATTTCAGCTCTGAAGAGAGGAAGTTGAATGGCCTGGAATTGATATCCAGAAGTATAAATTGCTACCATCCCGATTACCAAAAAAAAATAGCTGAAGCTTTTAAGCGTTGCATCAAAGAAGGTGAATCTTACGACCTGGAAATACCCTTCACCTCGGCAAAAGGTCGTAAACTGTGGGTGCGAACCATTGGCCGGGCAGTGAAAGATAAGAATAAGGTGGTCAGGGTGGTTGGTAATATTATGGATATTACGGATCGCAAGCAGGCGGATGAGAAACTCATCCAGGCCCACGAAACCTACCTGGGGATAATTAACAGTATTAAGGAATCAATCTACATTCTGGATAAAGATGGTGTTTTCCTTGAGGTTAACCAGGCTGCTATAACCTCTTATGGGTTAAGGCGCGAAGATCTGATAGGCAATACCCTGGAAGTTCTCTCTGCAGATGAAAAAAATGACCTGCCATGGGTAGCTGAAATGATTACCAAAGCCTTTAAAGGCCAACCTCAGCGTTTTGAATTCTGGGGAACAAGGAAGGATGGAACCGAATTTCCTGATGAGGTTACCCTTACCAAAGGAGTGTTTTTTGGAAAAAAAGTTGTTATTGCCCTGGCAAGAAATATCACCGACCGTAAACAAACGGAAAAAGCCCTGCAAGAAAGAGAAGAAATGATGCGAAGCTCTCAATCGGTGGCACATATTTGTTCTTATTCCACCAATCTTAATGAGACGGATATTGAAAAAAGTTTCTGGGTGTGTTCGCCTGAGTTTTATAAAATATTCGGAATAGACGAAACCTATCCGCATACCATAGAAGGCTGGGGGAGATTTATTCATCCCGATTTCAGGGAAGAATTGATGGCTTATCATGAATCGGTAATAAAGGAAAGAAAATCTTTTAATCATGAATACAAAATAATCCGGATTAATGATGGGGCGGAGCGTTGGGTTCAAGGTACGGGTGAACTTGTGTACGATGAACAGGGGAAACCAATCAGGATGCACGGAGCAATACAGGACATTACAGAAAGGAGAAAGGCTGACCAGGACTTACGCGAGAGCGAGGAACGCTTCCGCAGCTTATTCGAAAATGCTTCAATCGGTATTTATCGAAGCAACCCCCATGGAAAAATACTTATGGCCAATCCAACCCTGGTAAACATGCTGGGCTATAGTTCATTTGAGGAGTTAGCAAAAAGTAACTCTTTGCCGGATGGCTGTGATCCCATCCATAAAGAAAATACATTTCAACAGCAGATTGATGAAAGGGGAGAAACACATGCCATAGAGTCGGTGTGGAAAACCAAAGATGGCACAACTATTTTTGTATCGGAAAGTGCCCGGGCTTTTAAAGATGAAAAGGGGGAGATTTTATACTACCAGGGTACTGTGGAGGATATCACCTATCGCAAGCAAGCAGAAAAAATACAAAAAGAACTCGAGATTGCCAATAATACCGCCCGGTTCAAGCAAAACTTCCTGGCCAATATGAGTCACGAGATCCGCACGCCCCTCACCGGTGTAATGGGCATGATTGATATTTTGGAACAAACTCCCTTGTCCCATATACAAAGAGATTATCTCGATACCATCAAAACCTCGGGCGAAAACCTCAGGGAAATCATCGATCAGGTGCTGGATTTCTCCAAAATTGAAGCAGGCAAAGTAAGCATTTATACACGTGTTTTCGAATTTTCTTCCTTACCCCATAATGCTGAAGCCCTCTATAAAAACAATGCAAAAGCAGGGATAAAATTCCTCAATATCATCGACCCGAATATTCCGGCATGGATTGAGGCAGATAAGGCCCGCTTAGCGCAGGTATTGAACAATCTGGTATCCAACGCGGTAAAATTCACCTCCCGGGGAATAATTACTATTCATTCTTCTCTGCTAAGCTCCGATAGTGAAAATGGGAAAGTCATTATCAAAGTAGAAGTGACCGATACAGGATTAGGCATCCCTGAAGATTTACAGAGAAAGCTATTTATACCCTTCTCACAGGTTGAGGCCCTGGATACACGTAGTTATGAGGGCACAGGCCTGGGCTTGTCTATTTGCAAGCAATTGGTTAAAATGATGGGCGGCGAAATCGGGATGAATAGCGAAGATGGGAAAGGAAGTAAATTCTGGTTTACCTTTCCTGCCAGAACAGCCCAAAAAACGCAGGTCATCGCTCAGGAAAAAGTGGCTTCTGTATCCCCAAAAAAGCTAAACATCCTTTTTGCGGAAGATAAGGTGGTAAATCAAAAAGTGGTGAAAATTATGCTTACCTCCATGGGGCATGAAGTCTGCATTGCCCGTAACGGACAGGAAGCCATAGATCTTTACCAAACCGGCCGGTTCGACATTATCCTTATGGATATCCAGATGCCCGTTATGGATGGGGTTACCGCCACCAAAAAACTAAAAGAAGAGCACAAATCCCTTCCCCCCATCGTGGGTCTTAGTGCCAATGCCTTTGAAGGCGACAGGGAGAAATATATGGCATTGGGCATGGACGACTACCTCACCAAACCCGTAAAAAAGGCTGATTTTGAACAGATGGTAGCCAAGATATTGACAGCTGATCCTGAAACTGGGTATTAACTGATGCTACATTGGTCGTCAGAACGAACTTATCCATCCCTAAGGCAAAAAAAGGGTTCAGCTTTTCGGCTAAACCCTTTCAAGTGGTGGGACGTACTGGAATCGAACCAGTGACCTCATGCCTGTCAAGCATGCGCTCTAAACCAACTGAGCTAACGTCCCGCAATATATGATAATCTTCTTCGTGCCTTTGATGTGTTATTTTGGCGAGACAAAAGTATAAAATATTTTCTTTTCTGACATCATACCTACAGGCATTTTAATTTATCCATGCTAATCGGGATAGGTTAGGCGATTATGTCGCTGGCTCTATTCCACTGATGGTCTGGTCAGTTAGACCATGTGATTGATAAGAGCAGAATGATAAAGGAATGCCTTCAACGGTCCTTAAATACCGGAGGCTGCACCAGTAGTATAGTACAGCCTCCTCATAGGGTTATATGATGATTTTTACAAAGGTATATTGCCATGTTTCTTGGCCGGGGTGACCTCTCTTTTGTTCTCGGTCATCTCGAGTGCCTGAATTATTTTTAGTCGCGTCTGGCGGGGGAAAATAATCTCGTCGATGTGCCCCGACTCAGCTGCCTTATAAGGAGAACAGAATTTTTCGCGGTACTCATCGGTGGCTTTTTGCTTATCCTCATCGCTGAGCTTGTTGCGGTACAGGATGTTTACCGCACCGTCGGGACCCATTACGGCTATCTCGGCAGTCGGATAGGCATAGTTGACATCGGCGCCCAGATGTTTGCTGGCCATCACCACATAGGCCCCTCCGTATGATTTTCGGGTGATAATGGTAATCTTGGGCACGGTGGCTTCGGCATAGGAGTATAAAAGCTTGGCGCCGTGCTTGATGATGCCTCCCAGCTCCTGGTCTACTCCGGGCAGAAATCCCGGCACATCGCAGAAGGTGATGACGGGTAGGTTGAAGGCATCGCAAAAGCGTACAAAGCGGGCTCCTTTGAGAGAGGCATCGATATCGAGTACACCGGCCAGCATAGCGGGCTGATTGGCTACTATCCCCACAGGCTTGCCGTTGAAACGGGCAAAACCGGTAATGATATTTTGTGCATAATGGGGTTGTACTTCAAAGAAATTATAATCGTCGGCAACGGCCTCAATAATCTCCTTCATATCGTAGGGCTTGTTGGGGTCGGAAGGAATCAGATCGCGCAGCTTCATCTCTTCGCGGTGAGGCGAGTCGGTGCAGGGCTTCACGGGTGGGTCTTCCATATTGTTGGAGGGCAGAAAGCTCATCAGTTCCCTGACCATCATCATCGACTGCTCATCGTCGTCGGCACTAAAATGTGCCACACCACTTTTGGAGTTGTGGGTCATGGCCCCGCCCAGCTCTTCTTTGGTTACGTCTTCGTGGGTAACGGTTTTAATGACATCAGGACCGGTAACAAACATATAGCTGGTCTTGCGGGTCATGAAAATGAAGTCGGTTATAGCGGGCGAATAGACCGCACCACCGGCACAAGGCCCCATGATAGCGCTAATTTGTGGCACCACGCCACTGGCTCTTACATTGCGGATAAATATATCACCATAGCCCGCCAGGCTTTCCACACCTTCCTGAATGCGCGCTCCACCGCTATCGTTAAGCCCAATGATGGGGGCGCCCATTTTCACGGCCAGATCCATGATCTTGATCACTTTGTTGGCATTGGCTCTGCTGAGGGATCCACCAAAAACAGTAAAGTCCTGGGCAAACACATATACCAGCCTACCATCTATTTTACCGTAGCCCGTTACAATGCCATCGCCGGGTATGGACTCCATGTCAAAGTCTTGGTTGTTGCTCTTTACAAATTTATCCATCTCAACAAAGGTGTCGGGATCAAGAAGGCTGTTGATGCGCTCACGGGCGGTTTTGCGTCCCGAGGCATGCAGTTTGTCGATCTTTTCTTGTCCACCTCCCAGTTCGGCGGCTTTATGAATGGCACTGAGTTTGTCTATCTTTTCTTTTGTGTTCATAGGCATTGGGTTTATTGCAAGCTGAAGTGACAGGGATGAGTGCCTCACAAACCATCATAGCTCAGGGCTTGACTGGTTAATGATTGGCGGTTACAACAGTGGTTCAGCATATAATATTTTGAAGGTTAAAAATTGGGGGAATTCTATCAGAAGAGGGGTAGGGGCACCGGGTGTTTTCTTTGCCATCATGCTTCTTTGGGGTTAAACTTCATTATGAGTTAAAAATAATCATCAATAGAATGTACATCCTACTTCAAATATAGTTTAAAAAAGTCAGCTTTAAAAGAAGTAAATGATGCCCCGGATTAATTTCTATTCTTTTTTGGGGATGGATAGAGATGGACGATCTTTTTGGTCTCAAAAAACTCCTCGTTAAAGAATTGAGAAATGTCGTGAATATGGTAGGTATGCTTTATGGTTTTTAATTCTTCTGCAAAGTCGCCTCCCTTAAGATAAACAATGCCATTGGGGATTTCATTTTGTTGCGTAGGGCTGATTCTGCCCTTTACCCATCCCATAAAAACGGGCAATGCTGTAACGGCTCGACTTACCACGAAATCAAACTCCTGGGTTACGTTTTCTGCCCGGTCTCTGATGGTCGATACATTGGCCAGGTTCAGTGCCTGCGCTACCTCGTTCACCACCTTTATTTTTTTCTCGATAGAGTCGAGTAGGAAGAACTGACATTCGGGAAACATAATGGCAAGGGGAATGCCGGGAAAGCCTCCTCCGGTGCCTACATCGAGTATGCGGGTGCCGGGCGTGAAGCTGATGATTTTGGCTATCGATAAGGAATGAAGCACATGATTGGTGTAAAAATTATCCATATCCTTACGCGAGATCACATTAATCTGGCTGTTCCAGTGGCTGTAAAGGGGCAGCAGGCGGGAAAACATTTCATGTTGCCGGCTGTTTAGCTGAGGAAAATACTTTTTTATCGCTTCCATCGTTTGAAGAGCATGTATAATTTGATGCAAAATTAGGGAAAGTTAATTCTCTGGTGGCGAATTTCAGAAAAATATGTAGGTTTGCACATGCAGATGTAAGGTAATGTATATGATCTTATCAGCTTTTCTGATGCATCAATTAACCTTAACACCTGCGATCAACGACCGTTTAGCCGTTTCAAACAATATCTCTTATGACCCGAAAATTACGACTCTTACCATTTATTTTTTCCTTAACAATTTTTCTTTTTTTGATCAGGCCTGGCCATTTACTGCATGCTCAAACTGCTTTGTCGGTATCCGATTATATTGATAAGTACAAGGGTGTTGCCATGGACGAAATGCGACAGAGCGGTATTCCTGCCAGTATAAAGCTGGGGCAGGGGATTCTGGAGTCGGGCTTTGGCAACAGCAAACTGGCCGTGCGGGCCAACAACCATTTTGGAATAAAATGCCATGGCTGGCGGGGTCGGACTTTTCGAAAGGACGATGATACGGTTAATGAATGCTTCCGTGCTTATGATGATCCTCTACAGTCTTTTCGCGATCACTCCGAATTTCTTACGGGACGTCCGCGATATGCCGATTTGTTTAAGCTAGAAATTACCGATTACAAGTCCTGGGCCCGTGGCTTGCGTCAGGCTGGTTATGCCACCAACCCCAGGTACCCTGAATTGCTCATCAGGGTGATAGAAGACCATAAGCTGTATGAATTTGACCGCATGGCCATGGCCGGCAGTGGCTATGCCGAAACCAGCAGGCCTATCCCTGCCCGACCAAATACTCTCACAGAAAATAAACCCTTGGGTGTAGGCGACGAGTTTCCTTCGGTAGGCCTGGGTCGCGAAATGGGCGAAAACAATAGAATACGCTTTGTATATGCCCGCAGCGGTGATACGCCCGAATCGCTTGCTCAGGAAATGGACGTGTGGGCCTGGGAAATATACCGTTACAACGACTTGCCCAAAGACAGCAAGCTCACCGAAGGACAAATCATATATCTGCAACCCAAAAGAAGAAATGCCAGCGAGAGCTGGCACGTCGTTCAGGAGGGTGAATCCTTGTATGATATTTCTCAGCAATATGGCGTAAAACTGAAAACCTTGTATCGTCGTAATGATTTGGAAGAAGGTGCGCCGTTGCAAGCCGGAAGCCGGATTAAACTAAAGGCTTTCGCCAGATAACCTTACATCGTCCTTATTCTCCGCAGTGAATTTTTACATGGGTATCGGCTTCATGATAACCCAGCTCAAGCGACTTTCGCAGGTCGTTGCAACCCGATCTTAGGTGCTTGTTCTTTATTTTGGCCTGTCCCCTGTTGAAGTAAGCTTCGGCATAGTCAGGCTTTAACAGGATGGCACGGTTGTAATCGGCTATTTCACTGCTGGCCCGGTAGCGTAGCTTGTATTTGGTATAGGCTCTCCAAAAAAACACCTCGGCATCGTTGGGGTAAATGCGAATGGCACGGTCGAAATCTGTTTTGGCTTCATCATAATCTCCCTGCTGGAATTTTGCATAACCCCTGCCAAAATGCGCCTGATAAAGTAATTCGTATTCAGGTTGCAAGCGTATGATGCTCGAGAAATCATTTATGGCACCATCGTAATCGCCCATCTCCATCTTGGCTTTAGCCATTCGGGAAAAATCGGCAACAGACTGACTGTTTAAGGTGGTTATACTGCTTACTGCAATGAATAAGATCAGGAAATAATATTTCATAGTTGTGGTGTTTATTGGTTAATGCATAGTATTGTAAAAATCGTGCCATGGTAATACAAAATTAAGGATTATTTAGGAGAAAACTTCACCCATTTAACATAAAGCTTTCTAAACCTGTGGGTTTAGGCAAAGAATTGCCCGAAGCTGGAAGCAGTGTTTCAAGAAGGCAGGGAGGGAGTCGCACAGTCCCATGTTTTTAAGCACGCAATTGGGGGCTGGAGTCACCCTTCCCTGCCAAGTAGGGAAGGGCCGGGGATGGGTCAAAAAGAGAGAGCGTTGTCCCGGGTAATGAAGAACTGACATTATATGTGAATATAGGATAGCGCATGCAAGTGATTAATTGATATATTTGCACATTGTTAATTTCACAAAATGAACCCTACACACAACGAATACATCGCCCGCATCAATAAGGCATTTGATTATATCGAAGTCAACCTGAGCAAACCCATGAGTCTTCAGGAACTGGCATCTGTTGCCAGCTTCTCGAGGTTTCATTTTACGCGCATCTTCCAGGGGGTGGTAGGCGAAACACCCTTTCAGTTTGTCACCAGGCTGCGTCTGGAGAGGGCGGCAAGCCTATTGATGGCAAATCAAAGCGATAGCATAACCGACATCGCCTTCAAGACTGGGTATGCTGATATATCTGTTTTTTCCCGAAATTTCAAAAACTATTTTGGTGTATCTGCAACAGAATACCGCCATCAAAAAAGCATGAATAGCAATATTCGTCAAACGCAAAGCAATACCCGTCAAGACGACAATCCCTTCTCTTTCTACTTTTGTTTTCGTTCTCAAACCTTAAAATTTAAAGCGAATATGGAACTTAACAAAAGTGTGGAAATTAAGGATTTCCCTAAAATGACGGTAGCCTACATCAGGCATATTGGCCCCTATAAGGGCAATGAAGAACTCTTTGAAAAACTTTGGAACCAGTTGTTTTCGTGGGCAGGCCCCAGAGGGTTGATTGGCGGGCCCGATTTTAAATCCCTGGTGGTGTATCACGATGATCCCAATGTTACCCTGGAAGAAAAACTTCGTATGAGTGTGTGTATTACTGTACCCCCCGACACAAAGGTGGATGGAGAAGTGGGTAAGATGGAGATCAATGCAGCCAGATATGTGGTGGCCCGATTCGAAGTGGATGCAACACAATTTGGTGAAGCATGGCAATGGCTGTATGGCCAGTGGTTCCCTTCAAGCGGCTACCAACCCGACGACAGTCCCTGCTTTGAGATGTATCCCGAAGAGCCTAAAGATGGCAGGTTCGTGGTGGATATCTGCGTGCCGGTGAAACCCTTGTAGATATTAATGTTGAGACGGACGACTGTCCGTCTCTACATGGAATTATTTAATTTATATAACATTATAAAAGTATGGCAAAAGGTTATTTGTACATCCTTCAATGTTCCAACGGGCAATATTATACCGGGAGCACCAAAGATTTGGAAAAAAGGCTTGCAGAGCATCAGACTGGGGAAGGGGCTAATTTTACCAGGAAGCATTTGCCGGTAAAATTGGTGTATTATGAAGAATTTCAAAGAATTGATGACGCTTTTTACCGGGAGAAACAGATACAGGGTTGGGGCAGGAAAAAGAAGGAGGCTTTGATTTCCGGTGTAACGAATACTCTGCACCAGCTTGCCGAATGTAAGAACAAATCTCATTATAAGAATGCACCCCTTCGGCTCCGCTCAGGGTCCCGGGAGAAGGGTGATTGAGCGGAGCCGAAATCACCCCCTTCGGCTTCGCTCAGGGTGCACCTTCGGCTTCGCTCAGGGTGCACCTTCGGCTTCGCTCAGGGTGCACCTTCGGCTTCGCTCAGGGTGCACCTTCGGCTTCGCTCAGGGTGCACCTTCGGCTTCGCTCAGGGTGCACCTTCGGCTTCG